>NZ_JARAVO010000013.1:0-67030 GCF_033792805.1 Streptomyces sp. PA03-1a | reverse complement strand
CGCGGGAGGTTCCGGGGGCGCCCCGGACCCCGCGCGGTCCGCGGCGCCCCCGGAACCTCCCGCGCCGGCCGTCCGGTCCGCACCGGCCGGCCGGCCGGAGCCCACCCTCCCCGCGGTGCCGTACGTCGGCGACGGCCCGCCCACGTACGACCCCGAGCCGACCGCCTGGCCTGCGGCCGACCCGGACGACCTCGACGACCTCGTCCCGGACACGGAGCTCGACGGCGCCCGGTACGGCCTGCTGACGATCCGCACGGCCTCGGTGCGCGGCGACTCCGCCCGCTACCGGGGCGAGCCGCGCCGCGACGCGGTCCTGACCGCCCGCTTCGGCAGCGGCGACGACGCTCTGCTGCTGATCGCCGCCGCCACCGGCCCGCGCACCTCGGACACCGCCCACCGCGCGGCCCGCGACGCCTGCACCTGGATGGCGGCGGCGGTGGGCCGTAGCCAGGTCCGGCTCAGCGAGGACATCCGCGCCTCCCGCCGGGGCTCCTTGAAGTCCGGCCTGCACCGGCTCACCGACCGCTGCTACGGACGGCTGCGCGCCCGCGGCGAGGACCTGGGCCTGGACCCGGCCGAGTACAGCGCCACGCTCCGCTGCCTGCTGCTGCCCGCCGACCCCGACTGCCGCATCCGCCTCTTCTTCGGAGTCGGCGACGGCGGGCTCTACCGCATCCGCGGCGGGGAGTGGCAGGACCTCGACCCCTGGCGGCCCGACGAGCGCGCCGAGACCGAGGACAGCCCGGCCGTACGCTTCCGCTTCCGCGCCTCCGTGGCCCGTTCCGGCGACACCCTGCTGCTGTGCAGTGGCGGACTGGCCGGGCCGCTGCGGGGCGAGCCCGCCCTCGTCGCCCGCCTGACCCAGCGGTGGGGCGCCGCCGAGCCCCCCGGCCTGCCGGCCTTCCTCGGCGACACCCAGACCCGGGTCAAGGGCTACGCGGACGACCGTACGGCGGTCGCCGTCTGGGATGCCTGACGCGGCCCCGGGGTGAGCCGCAGCGTCAGGATCTGGAACGGGCGGAGCGCGACGGCGACCGCGTCGCCCTCGCGTTCGGCGTCCTCCAGCGGCCTCTCCAGCAGGTCGGTGACCCGGGCGCGGGCGAGCGGGAAGCCCGTGGTGAGCGCGCCCGAGGCGCGGTCGCCCCGCGACTCGTACAGGCGCACCACCACGTCGCCGGAGCGGTCGTCGGCGAGCTTGACCGACTCCACGGTGATGCCGGGGTGACCGACCCGCAGCAGCGGCTGCAGCGGCGGCAGTGAATCCGCCCGCCGCAGCGGCAGGTTGAGCGCGAGCCCCGCCGCGACCGCTTCGCCCACCGCCGCTCCGGGCAGCAGGGCGTAGGTGAAGCGGTGCGTGCCCTGGTCGGTGTGCGGATCAGGGCTGTGTGGGGCGCGCAGCAGGGTGAGCCGGACGGTGGTGTCGGTACCGGAACGGCTCGCGTCGTGGCCGTAGGTGGAGTCGTTGAGCAGCGCCACCCCGTAGCCGGGCTCGCCGACGTGCAGCCAGCGGTGGGCGCAGATCTCGAACCGGGCCGCGTCCCAGCCGGTGTTGGCGTGGGTGGGGCGGTGCACGTGCCCGAACTGGATCTCGGCGGTGGAGCGCTCGGCGAGCACGTCGAGCGGGAAGGACGCCTTCAGCACCTTCTCCGACTCGTGCCAGTCGGCCTCCGTGAGCACGTCGAGCCGGCGGCTGCCGGCGGTCAGCCGCAGTTCCTGGACGACCCGGCTGCTGCCGAAGGCCCGTACGACCCGGACGGCGGCCCGCAGCGGGCCCTCCTCGACGAGTTCGACGGACTGAGCCGACGTCAGGTCGGTGTGCTTGCGCCGGTAGTGGCGGTCGATGTCCCAGGCGTCCCACTTGGTGGGGTGGTCGGGGTGCAGCTGCAGCAGGTTGCCGCGCTTCCCCGGCGCCAGCACCTCCCGGCCGGCGGTCAGGTCGCGGACGGAGGCCAGCAGCCCGTCCGCGTCGACGGCGACCCGCAGTAGGCCGTTGCCGAGCACGATCAGCCCGCCCTCCCGCACCGCCCGCACCGGGTCCGCGGCAGCGGCGCCCCGGCGGTCCAGGGCGGCCGCCGTGCCAAGCGCCGGGACGCTCGCGGCCACCACCGCCCGGCCGTCCGCCAGCGGCTGCGCGCCGCTGCCCTCCGGCAGGGCGGCCGCCGCCGTGACGTCCAGCTCGACGACCTCCTCCCGGGCGTACGGCGAGGCGTTGAGCAGGGCGGGGGAGCCCTGGGACCCGTCGCCGCCCAGCGCCCGCACCGCCCCAGCGATCAGGTCCTCCAACTCCTCCCGCACCGCCGCGTAGGTGTCGCGCGCCTCGCGGTGCACCCAGGCGATGGAGCTGCCCGGCAGGATGTCGTGGAACTGGTGCAGCAGCACCGTCTTCCAGATCCGGTCCAGCTCCTCGTACGGGTAGGCGTACGAGGACGCAGCGCCCAGCGCGGCCGCCGCGCACCACAACTCGGCCTCGCGCAGCAGGTGTTCGCTGCGCCGGTTGCCCTGCTTGGTCTTGGCCTGCGTGGTGTACGTCGCGCGGTGCAGCTCCAGGTAGAGCTCCCCGGACCACACCGGGGCCCGGTCGCCGTACTCGGCCTCGGCCGCCGTGAAGAAGGCGGCGGGCTTCTCGATCTCGACGCGGGGCGCCCCCTCCAGGGAACGCAGCCGGCGCGCCTTCTCCAGCATCTCCCGGGTGGGACCGCCGCCGCCGTCGCCCCAGCCGAACGGCACCAGGGAGCGGGTGGCGCGCCCCTTCTCGGCGAAGTTGCGCACCGCGTGCGCCAGTTCGCGGCCCGCGAGCTGCGCGTTGTAGGTGTCGACGGGCGGGAAGTGGGTGAAGACGCGCGTGCCGTCGATGCCCTCCCACCAGAAGGTGTGGTGCGGCATCTTGTTGGACTGGTTCCAGGACAGCTTCTGGGTGAGGAACCAGCGGACCCCCGCGAGCTTCGCGAGCTGCGGGAAGGCGGCGGTGTAGCCGAAGGTGTCCGGCAGCCAGACCTCCTCGGTCTCCACGCCCAGTTCGTCCAGGAAGAAGCGCTTGCCGTGCACGAGCTGCCGGGCCAGCGCCTCGCCGCCGGGCATGTTGGCGTCGGACTCGACCCACATGGAGCCGACGGGCGCCCAGTTGCCGTTCCTGACGGCCTGCTGGATGCGCTGCCACACCACCGGCTGGTGCTCCTTCACCCAGGCGTACTGCTGGGCCTGCGAGCAGGAGAAGACCAGCTCGGGGTAGTCGCGGGCGAGCGCGGTGACGTTGGCGAAGGTGCGGGAGGCCTTGCGGACGGTCTCCCGCAGCGGCCACAGCCACGCCGAGTCGATGTGGGCGTGGCCGGTCGCCGAGACGCGGTGCGCGCTGGCGTGCGCGGGCCGGGACAGTGCCCCGGCCAGTTCGCGACGCGCGTCCGCGGCGGTGCCGTGCACGTCGTGCAGGTCGAGCGCGTCCAGGGCGTCCTCCAGCGAGCGCAGGATCTCGTGGCGCCGGGGATCGTGGAAGTCCAGCTCGTGCATCAGGCCCTCGAGGACCTCGACGTCCAGCACGAGGTGCCAGACGTCCTCGTCCAGGACGGCCAGTTCGGCGGTGTCGAAGCGGTAGAGCGGCTCGGACCCCGCGGTCAGCACGTCGCCGAGCGGGGTCGGACGCCAGTCACGGAGCACGGCGGGGTTGGCCGCGGCTTCCAGCAGCAGGCTCACCCGTTCGCCCCCGGCGGCCGGACCGGCCACCGGGACATGGCGGTTGAGCGGGTGGACGCCCTTGATCGGCACCCCCTCGGCGTCGTACACCATCCCCTCGGCCACGAAGCCCGGGCCGTCGTTCCCGAACCCCGGGTCGATCACGGCCTCGACCCGGCGGCCCGCCCAGGCCGCCGGCACCGTGCCCTCCAGCCGGAACCAGCTGGTCGACCACGGCGGCCCCCAGAGCGTGCCCACGGAAAACGGTTCGAACGCTCCGTCCGACGAGGCCTTCAGCGCCTCACCGACCGGCACGGGCCCCCCTTTCCCGTCCTCCACATGCCACACCGACATGCCCAGCGGCACCCGGTCGGCGTAGCGGGCGGGCCGGACGAACTGGTTCATGGCCCTGGTCAGACGGCCCTCGACCAGCAGACGGTCGTCGTGCATCTCAGCTCCTCGGGTCGGCTCACCGGATGGATTCCCCGTCAATGCGCTGGTGTCCCGTAACGCCCGGAAGGCGGACGGGGTTTTCGGAGCATGAGAAAAATCGCGCGTCCCGGCGGGCTCTCCCGGCGCAGATTGCTCGGTGCCGCCGCACGGCTCGCCCCCATCGCCGCCGTCCCCTCCGTGTCCCTGCCCGGGACGGCGGCGGCCGCCACCGACCCGTACGCGGCGCTCGCCCGCGCGTCCGTCACCGAGTTCCGCAGCGCCTGGGACGCCTACCGCAGACTCGCCTGGGGACGCGACGAGTTGCGGCCGCTCGCCGGAGCCGGCTCGGACTTCTTCATCCCGGGCAGCACCCTCGGCCTGACGATCGTCGAGGCGCTGGACACCCTCTACCTGATGGAGCTGGACGAGGAGCTGGACGCCGGCGTCCAGTGGGTGCGCGACGACCTCGTGCTCGGCCAGGACGCCCCCGTGCAGGTCTTCGAGACGATCATCCGCCTGGTGGGCGGACTGCTCTCGGGACACCTGGCCACCAAGGAACCCGTCCTGCTCGACCGCGCCCGCGAACTGGCGGACCGGTTGCTGCCCGCCTTCACCCGGTCGCCCACCGGGGCCCCCTACCGTTACGTGAACCTGGTCACCGGCGCCGTCTCCGGCAAGGAGAACTACCTCGCCGAGATCGGCACCTGCATCACCGAGTTCGGCGAGCTGTCCCGGCTCACCGGCGACCGGAAGTACTACGACGCCGCCAAGAAGGCCCTGTGCGCCGTCTACGACCGCCGCTCACGGCTGGACCTGCTCGGCACCGGAATGAACGTCGAGACCGGCGCGTGGACGGGCACCACCGCCACCCTCGACCCGCCCGTCGACTCCTTCTACGAGTACCTCTGGGACGGCTGGGAGCTCTACCGCGACGAGGAAATGCGCACCTGGTACACCACCCTCACCGCGGCCGTCCTCACGCACCTGACCGAGCGCCGCTCGGGACGGCTCTGGTTCCGCCAGGCCGACATGCGCACGGGCGTCGGCACCGGGCACGCGCAGTCCGAACTGACCGCCTTCTACGCCGGACTGCTCGCCCAGAGCGGCCGCGTCGCCGAGGGCGAGGCCTACCACGACAGCTGGGCCGCCACCCTGCGCTCCTTCCGCCTGCCGCCCGAGAGCCTCGACTACCACGGCATGAGCGCCCTGGACGCCTCCTACCCGCTGCGTCCGGAGTACGTGGACTCCTGCCTCTTCCTGTGGCTCGCCACCGGCAAGGAGCTCTACCGGCAGCGGGCCGCCGAGATGTTCCGGCGGCAGAGGCAGTACTGCAAGGTGGCCAACGGGTACACCGTGGTACGTGACGTGACCGCCCGCCCCATGAAGCTGGGCGACCTGACCCCGGCCTACTGGTTCAGCGAGAACGCCAAGTACTACTACCTGCTGTTCGCCCGGGCGCGCCGCTTCGACTACCGCTCCCACTACCTCACCACCGAGGGCAACGTCCTGCGCGGCCTGCGCTGACCCGGGCGCCGCACGGGGCGGCGGACGGTCCACGGCGGACGGTCAGCCGCCCGCCGTGACCGTCACCTCCGCCTCGTGGTCCACGGGGAAGGCCACGGAGTTGGCGATGAAGCACAGCCGGTTGGCGTCCGCGTGGAGTTTGACGGCGGCGTCCACCATGGCGGCGGAGGCCACTTCCACCCGGGGCCGCAGCAAGGCCCGGGTGAAGTGGCCGCCGCCGTCGGCGGTCTCCTCCATCGTGCCCTCCGCCCGGTCGGTGTAGGAGGTGACCACGACACCGGCGACCGTGCACACGTGCAGGTACGACAGCATGTGGCACTGCGACAGCGCGGCCAGCAGCAGCTGTTCGGGGTTCCAGCGCGCCGGGTCGCCGCGGAAGGCGGGGTCGGAGCTGCCGGGTATCGGCGGTACGGGCAGACCGGGCGCGGCGATCTCGTGCTCCCGGCCGTACCCGCGGTACGTGCCGGTGCCCGTGCCCCGGTTCCCCGTCCAGACGACCTCGGTGGTGTACGTGTGGCGCTTGCTGATGTCGGGCACGGCTAACGCTCCTCCTCCGCCCCGTCCCGCTCGTAGGCGGCACAGGTGTCCATGACGTGCTCACGGGCGGCCGCGTGGGCCTCCCCGGCGTGGCCGGCGGCGATCGCGGCGAGCAGCCGGCGGTGCTGCGCGGCGACCTGACCGGGGCGCAGCGGTGCGGCCAGCGAACGCCGTGTGGAGACCTGGATCTGGTCCCACAGCCGCTCCAGCGACCCGGCGGCCACCGGGTTCGCCGACAGGGTGGCGATCCGGGCGTGGAAGCGCCGGTTGTGCCGGACGGCCTCGACCAGCCGGCCCGCGGCCGTGGCCTCCTCCGCGTCCGCCGCGAGCCGCTCCAGCGCGGTCAGTTCGGCGGGCGCTATCTCCCCGCGCCGCTGCCGCTCCGCGGCCAGCTCCGCCGTCAGGCCCTCCAGCACGCCCCGCACCTGGTACGCGTGACGCAGCGCCTCCGGCCCCATGTCGACCACGCTCACCCCGCGCCCCGCCGAGCGCACCAGCCCGTCGGCGACCAGCGCCCGGAACGCCTCCCGCACCGGCGTACGGCTCATGGCCAGCACCGCCGCGGCCTCGAGCTCGGTCAGGCGCTGGCCGGGCGCGTACACCCCGTCCAGGATCAGTTCCCGCAGCCGCGTGCGCGCGGCGTCCGTCTGCTGCACCCCACCACTGTATCCACTGTATGCATTGCATGCAATGCATACAGTGGATACAGGAGCGCTCCGTCCCCGGTCCATGACTGGACGTGGTCACGGTGGGGCATGCATTGCGCGTAGATGTTCGAACCCGAAAGGGCGTCAGCGGCCGGAGCGGAGCCGATGGAACGTCAGCCTGTCCAGCCGGGCGGCAGGGAGGCCGGGGGGCCCGTCGAGGCGCGCCGGCTGCACCGGCCTGTCCAGCACGCCGACCTGCCGGCCGTCGCCGACGTCCGCAGGCTGCTGCGCGAGGCGTTACGGAGCTGGGGCGTGCCCGCCCTCGCCGACACCGCCGAACTCCTCACCACCGAACTCGTCACGAACGCCCTCCGCCACACCGACCGCGGCGCCGTCCTCACCGTGACGCTGCTGGCCGGGGCCGACCACCGCCTGCGCGTCGAGGTCCGTGACTTCACGACCCGTCATCCGCGCCTGCGCGCCCCCTCCGACCGTCGCACCTCAGGCCGCGGACTGCTGCTCGTCCAGTCGCTCGCCGACGCCTGGGGGGTGCGCCCCGACGGGGACGGCACCGGGAAGATCGTCTGGTTCGAACTCGACGCCGGGGCCTGCTGACCCGCAGCCGGCCGCGCCGGCGCCTCCGGACGCGCCGCTGCCCCGGCCGGAGGTCCGGGCCGGGGCAGCGAATTTGACGAGGCGTCACAGATGCGTGGGATCAGCCGTACTGGCGCTCCAGGTCGGCGAGCTTGCGCTCCAGCGAGTCCAGCTTGGGGAGGGCCATGGTGTCGTCCTCGGCGGTGAGGTCGATCGTCGCACGGGCGACCTCCTCACGGACGGGCGACAGGGCGGGCCGGGAGCGCGAGGGCAGTTCGGCCTTCTCCGGTTCTATGGCAGGCTCCGCGCCGGCCTGGGCACCCGCCGCGGCCGAGGAGGGAAGTTCGTACTTGCTGCCGCCGCGGTTCCAGATCCGGTGCTGCCGGTTGATCGCCTTGATGCGGGCCCGCTCCAGACGCTCGTGCTCGCGGCGGCGCAGGGCCTCCTGCTCCTTGCGGGCGCGGTCCTCGCGAACCTCCTCGACGGCCTCGTCCAGGGTGCGGACGTTCTCGAGCAGCATCAGCGACCATGCGCCGTACGTCTCGCGGGGCGCACGCAGCCAGCGGACCATGCGGATCTGCGGCAGCGGCCGCGGGATCAGCCCCTGCTCGCGCAGGGCGGCCCGGCGGGTCTGCTTGAGGGCGCGGTCGAAGAGCACGGCCGCGGAGAGCGACATGCCCGCGAAGAACTCCGGGGCGCCGGCGTGGCCGCCGCCGCGGGGCGCGTGCACCCAGTTGAACCAGGCCGCCGCGCCCGCGAACAGCCACACCAGCAGGCGCGAGCCCAGCGCCGCGTCACCGTGGCTCGCCTCCCGCACGGCGAGCACCGAGCAGAACATGGCCGCGCCGTCGAGCCCGAAGGGAACCAGGTACTCCCAGCCTCCGGAGAGGCCGAGGTTCTGCTGGCCGAAGCCGACCAGGCCGTGGAAGGACAGCGCCGCGGCGACCGAGGCGCACCCGAAGAGCAGGACGTAGGAGGCCGTGCCGTACAGGGCCTCCTTCTTGCGACGCCGCTCCTCCGAGCGCTCCCAGGAATCGGCCTGACCCGTCTCCTCCTTGCGGGCCTTGCGGTTGCGCAGGAACACCGCCGCGGCGGCGAGGACCGCCAGACCCACGGCGCACGGGAGCGCCCAGTCCAGCGTTGTGTCCGTAAGTCTCATCGAGCGATTCCTTGCGTCGCAGTACCGTCGCGCTCGGGCCGCGAGACGGCGTCCGCGCGCCATCCTGGCGAACGCCTCGGGCGCGCGATGCGGTTTCAGGGCAAGAGAACGCCAACGGAGGGGTGGCGTGGGACGAGATCGTCAGAATACTCGAACTGGGGAGCGGGTTTGGTTCAGTTGATCGAGTCGAAACCTGTGACCTGACGGGTGATCGGATGACATGGGCGAAAGATCCACATGAGATGTGGCAAGCCTCGGACGATCTTGCCGGGGGAGAGCCTTCGCCCAGGGGGCTCGAAGCCGGTCGCGGAGCGTGTTGCAATAGATGGCGGCGCACGTTCCCCACGGGAGTGCGCCAGCGCACACGACTGTCCTAAGGAGCCTCTGTGGAGTACGCCCACCGCGCCGCGCGGCGCCCTGCGGCGCCCGCCGCGGCGGCCCCCGGGGTGCCGCCCGGCCACGACGAACGTGTCCGGGGTGCCCACCCGCACGCCGAGCCCGGCACCGAGGCCGTTCCGGACCGCGCCGAAGGGCTCCCCCGGCCGCGCCGGCTGCCCGAGCGGCACACCGTGCGGGACCAGGTCCTGCGTGCCCTGCGCGGCGCCCTGCTCACCGGCGAGCTGCGCCCGGGGGCCGTGTACTCCGCGCCCGCGCTCGCCGAGCGCTTCGGGGTCTCCGCCACCCCGGTGCGCGAGGCGATGCAGCTGCTGGCCCGCGAGGGCGCGGTGGAGGCCATGCCGAACAAGGGCTTCCGGGTCGCCGAGCGCAGCAGCCGGGACCTCGCCGACCTCGCCGAGGTGCGCGCGCTCCTGGAGGTCCCCGTCGTGCTGCGGCTGGCCCGCACGCTCCCCGCGTCCCGCTGGGAGCAGCTGCGCCCGCTCGCCGAGGCCACGGTGGCCGCCGCGGCCCTCGGCGACCGCGCCGCCTACGCCGAGGCGGACCGCGCCTTCCACCGCGCCCTGCTGGAGCTCTCCGGCAATCGGCAGCTCGTCGCCGTCGCCGACGAGCTGCACCGCAGGTCGCAGTGGCCGGTCACCGATGACCACGGCCACGCCCGTCCCGGGGCCGCCCCGGTGCGCGGCATCAGCGCCCGCTTGATCGCCGACGCCACGCAGCACGCGGCGCTGCTGGAGGCGCTGGTCTCCGGTGACCTCAGCACCGTCGAGTCACTGGTGCGCGAGCACTTCTCCGGGGCGTGACGCTCAGCCGGCGTCCACGTCCAGCTCCCCGGCCAGCCACACCGGCACCCCGCCCAGCATCCGGAACAGCCGCGCCGCCTCGGCGCGCAGCCGCCGCGCCTCGGGGTCCGGCTCGACCCCGGCCAGCGCGGTCAGGGCGGGCGCGACCCCGACGGCATGGCCGAGCTCCACACGGATCCGCAGGGACTCGGTGAAGCCGTGGCGGGCTTCGGCGAGGTCGCCGTCGCGGGCCGCCAGCCCGGCCAGGTGCCGCCAGGTGTAGGACGTCAGCAGCACGTCGTCGTGGGCCACCGCCCCCGCGTGCGCCCGGCGGTACGCGGCCTTCGCCGCGTCCGGGTCGTCGCCCAGGTTCTCCGCGATCAGGCCGCGCCGGAAGTCCAGCAGCGGCCGCCCCGCAGCACCGGGTGCCAGCAGCGCGGCGCTGCGCATCAAGGCGGCGCGCGCCTCGTCGGCCCGGTCGCGGATCCCGAAGAGCGTCGCCACGTACGCGAGGTTGCCGCGTTCGCAGGCGGCCTCGCCGCGCTCGTCGTCCGTACGGGCCAGGGCCTCCGCTGAGCGCAGGGCGTCCTCGGCCTCCGCCCAGCCGTCCAGGGTGAACATGCAGCGCTCGATCAGCAACGCCGCCCGCTGCGTCGCCGCCGCCGGCGACCGCTCCGCGTGGGGCGCCAGCAACTGTGCGGCCTCCGCCCAACACCCGCGGCCCCGCAGCCGCGACACGTCGGGCGGCGCACCACCGCCCGGCACCGTCGGTCCCACCTCTGCGTCCGACATGGCGGTGTCCGCCACTTGCCCTCCCCGAAGCGCGTCATCGAGCCGGTTGGGCCGAAGTCCAGCACGACACCGGGTGCCACGCCAAGAGGGCGGACGGCGTGTGATCGATTTCCTGCCTCCCAGTTGGCCGGTCCCGCTCGCAACCGTGGCGCAACCACGGCGCATCCGTACCGCATCCGGCGGGGCGGACGCTGTTCACCGGCCCTCGAAGGGGGGTCGCGTATCCGGCAGTTCGTGGAGGGGACAGATCATGCGCATGAACCGTGCCCGCATCGGCGCCGTGGGTGCCACCGTCGCCGCGCTGTGCCTGGGAGGGCTGGTGGCACCGACCGCGGCGCACGCGGCGGACACCTACGGAGAGTGCAACTACGTGAACGACTGGTACCGCCCGACGCTCAAGAAGGGCCCCTACAACGCGAGCACGGCGGCCGCCGTGAAGCAGATCCAGTGCCTCATCAACGTGGGGAGCAGCGCCTACGACTACTGGCTGTCCGAGGACGGCGAGTTCGGGACGAAGACCGACGAGGCCGTTCGCGCGGTGCAGCGCTGCAACCGGACGCCCGGTGGCGTGGACGGCGTCGTCGGGTCCAACACCTGGCTCGATCTGTACATCCCCAACCGCGACTGCGCGCTCTGACCGGACCCGGTTCCCGGACGCCCCCCGTCGGGGTGGTCGTCACCGGGGTCCCCACGGCCCTTCGGGATCCCACGGGGACCCCGGGCGGCGGCAGGGCGAAAGCCCTGCGGCCCGTGGTGCAGCCGCTCCTCCAGGCCCAGCTCACGGCGGAGCCGGTGCACGTGGACCTTCAGGGTCTTGCGCCAGCTCGGCGGGGGCCCGCCCTCCCACAACGCGTCCTGCAACCGCCCGGCGGACACCGGCCGCCCGCCCCCCCGCCAGCAGCAGGCACAACAGGCGGCGCAGCATCGGGGCCGGCAGCGCCACCGTCCGACCCTCCCGGCGCACACGCAACGACCCCAGGACATCGAACTCGAACACCCGGCCCCCCGAATTTCTGACCGAGCCTGCCCGAGCCGCGACCACGGGTCAAGATCCACGGCGACCGCGGCGCACGCGGCGTGCCGGCCTCCGCCGACCGGGCGGGCCGCCGTCAGCTCATCCGCAGGGCCAGGAAGAAGTCGAGCTTGTCCTCCAGACGCGACAGGTCGCGGCCCGTCAGTTGCTCGATCCTGCCGATGCGGTAGCGCAGAGTGTTGACGTGCAGATGCAGCCGGTTCGCACAGCGCGTCCAGGAGCCGTCGCACTCGAGGAAGGCCTCGAGCGTGGGGATGAGCTCCGCGCGGTGCCGCCGGTCGTAGGCGCGCAGCGGGTCGAGGAGCCGGGCGGTGAAGGCGCGGCGGACGTCGTCGGGGACGAAGGGCAGCAGCAGGACGTGCGAGGCCAGTTCCTCGTGGCCGGCGACGCAGACCCGGCCCGGGCGGGCCGCGGCGACGCGGCGGGCGTGGCGGGCCTCCTCCAGGGCGCCGCGCAGCCCGTCGGCGGAGTGGACGGTGGCGCTGACGCCGATGGTGAGCCGTCCGTCGCCGTCGAGGCCCCGGGTGAGGGGCCCGCGCAGGACGGAGAGCAGCCCCTGGGCGGACAGTTCGGGGGCGGCGCCGTCGGACTCGAGCGACGACAGGGGGACCAGGGCCATCGCCTCCTCGCCCGTGTGGGCGACGGCGATGCGGTCGGCCGGGTCGGGGCCCACCGCGCCCGGATCGACCAGGGCCTCCTCCAGCAGGGCCTGGGCGACCGGACCGGCGGCCGGCCCGCCACCCGCCCAGTCCACGCGGGCGACGACGACCTGCCAGTGCGGCGCGGTGCCGAGCCCCGGCACCAGTACGGGCGCGGCCACGCGCAGCCGCGCGGCGATCTCGCCCGGCGGCGCGCCGGTCTGCACCAGGTCCATCACCTCTGCGGCGAGGCGGCGGCGCACGGTGCGCGAGGCGTCCCGCCGGTCGCGCTCGACGGCGATGAGCTGGGTGACGCCGTCCAGCAGGTCCAGGCGTTCGGCCGGCCAGTCGCCCGTGTCGGCGTCGACCGCCAGGAACCAGTCCGAGAGCAGGGTGCCGCGGATGTCGTCGGCCGGGTCGCCGCTGCGGATGGGGAAGAGCGAGTAGTGGCGGCCCGCGGTGTAGGCGCGGTGCGGCCAGGGGCGGTCCGTCCGGGCGGCGGCCAGGTGCTCGCCGGCGAGTTCGGCCCGTACGCCGGCGGGCAGCGGGTGGTCGGAGCCGGCGATCCTGCGGCCGGTCGTGGACAGCACCCAGGCGCGCAGGTCGAGGTCGCTGCCGAGCAGGTCCAGGACGGCGTCGGGCCCGCCGCCCTCGGGCCCGGAGGTCATCAGCCGGCGGTGCCGTTCCACCACGGCGGCCAGGTCCCCGGCCCGCTCGGTGGACACCTGGCGCACCACGTGCTCGGTGATGGAGGCGAAGGCGACGTCCTCGTCGACCGCGAACAGCGGCAGCCGGTGCCGGGCGCAGGCCAGGACCAGGTCGTCCGGGACCGAGCCCAGCTCGGCCTCGCCGGCCGCGAGACCGGCGACACCGGCCGCGGCGAGGATCCGCACGAAGCGCTCGGAGTCGTCCGGCGCGCGGCGCCACGCCAGGCCGGTCAGCACCAGCTCGCCGCCGGAGAGGTAGCGGCTGGGGTCCTTCAGGTCGGTGGTCATCACGCCACGGACCGTGCGGTCCAGCTCCTCCTCGCCGCCGAGCAGCCGCAGGCCGAGGGCATCGGTGTCCAGCAGTGCGCGCAGCCGCATCGTCGTCGCCTTGTCTCGAACGCTTCCGTCTCTGAGGCGGTACCAGGGTGGCGCCCACTCGATTGCATCGGTGTTGCCGTGTCGATGCCGACAGGTTTCAGGTCCGCGTCTTTCGGAGGAATCTACAAGACCAGCCTACCGACCAGCGAAGTGCTTCATGCGTTCGGTGACTGCACCCGGCACGGTGCCCGGACGTGTACTGGGTCACACAGCGTGAACAGGACATGAAAAGCCATCCCGTCCCCCGACGAAGAAGAGAGCGCTCATGGACTTCCTGCGTCCCGCGACCTGGGAGGAGGCCCTCGCCGCCAAGGCGGAGCACCCCACGGCCGTACCCATCGCGGGTGGCACCGACGTGATGGTCGAGATCAACTTCGACCACCGCCGGCCCGATGTCCTGCTGGACCTGAACCGGGTCCGTGACCTGTACGAGTGGGAGGTGGGGGAGGAGACCGTACGGCTGGGCGCCGCGGTCCCCTACGCCCGCGTCATCGAGGCCCTGGGCAGGGAACTGCCCGGCCTCGCGCTCGCCGCCCGCACCGTGGGTTCGCCGCAGATCCGCAACCGCGGCAGCGTCGGCGGCAACCTCGGCGCCGCGTCGCCTGCCGGGGACTCGCACCCTCCGCTGCTCGCCGCCGGTGCCGAGGTGGAGGCGGTGTCCGTACGCGGCACCCGGCTCATCCCGGTCGAGGAGTTCTACACCGGGGTGAAGCGCAACGCCCTCGCGCCGGACGAGCTGATCCGCGCCGTGCACATCGCCAAGGCCGACGGCCCCCAGCAGTTCTCCAAGGTCGGCACGCGCAACGCCATGGTCATCGCGGTCTGCGCCTTCGGCCTGGCCCTGCACCCGGCCACCCGCACGGTGCGCACGGGCATCGGCTCGGCCGCGCCCACCCCGGTCCGTGCCACCACCGCCGAGGAGTTCCTGACCGCGGCGCTGGAGGAGGAGGGCCTGTGGGACAGCGCGGGGAGCGTCCCGCCGTCCGTGGCCCGCCAGTTCGCGGAGCTGGTCGCCGCCTGCGCCAGCCCCATCGACGACGTACGCGGCAGCGCCGCCTACCGCCGCCACGCACTGCAGGTCATGGCCCGCCGCACCCTCGGCTGGACCTGGGACGAGTACCGCGGCAACGAGAGGAGCGCCCGATGCGCGTGACCTTCACCGTCAACGGACGGCGCCAGGACGCCGACGACGTGTGGGAGGGCGAGAGCCTGCTGTACGTCCTGCGCGAGCGCATGGGCCTGCCCGGCTCCAAGAACGCCTGCGAGCAGGGCGAATGCGGCTCCTGCACGGTCCGGCTGGACGGAGTGCCGGTGTGCGCGTGCCTGGTCGCCGCCGGCCAGGTGCAGGGCCGCGAGGTCGTGACCGTCGAGGGCCTGGCGGACTTCGCCAAGGAGCGCGCCACGGGGGAGGCGGGCCCCGGCACCGACCCGGGCGCCGCACAGCAGTGGCAGGCGCGTCCGGCCGGCCCGGCCACGCAGCTGTCGCCGGTCCAGCAGGCCTTCATCGACGCCGGCGCCGTCCAGTGCGGCTTCTGCACCCCCGGGCTGCTGGTCGCCGCCGACGAACTGCTGGAGCGCAACGCCCAGCCCACCGACGGCGACATCCGTGAGGCGCTCTCGGGCAACCTGTGCCGCTGCACCGGCTACGAGAAGATCCTCGACGCGGTCCGCCTCGCGGCCGCCCGCACGGGGACGGAGGCCTGACGCCATGGGCGTGACCCGCACCCCCACCCCCACCACCCAGGGCAGCGAGACCCGCGGCGGCATCGGCGAGTCCACCCTGCGCCCCGACGGCGTCCTCAAGACCACCGGGGAGTTCGCCTACGCCTCCGACCTGTGGCACGAGGACATGCTCTGGGGCCACACGCTGCGCAGCCCGCACGCGCACGCCGAGATCGTCTCCCTCGACGTCTCGCAGGCGCTGGCCCAGCCCGGTGTGCACGCCGTGCTCACCTACGACGACCTGCCGACCGCCGTGCGGCACTACGGGCTGGAGATCCAGGACACCCCCGTCCTGGCCCCCGGCCGGGTCCGCCACCACGGCGAACCGGTCGCGCTGGTCGCCGCCGACCACCCCGAGACCGCCCGGCGCGCCGCCGCCAAGATCAAGGTCGAGTACCGGCAGCTGCCCGTCGTCGTCGACGAGGCGACCGCCACCGCCCCGGACGCGCCCCTGCTCCACGCGGGCCGCACCGACCACCACAGCGGCCACGTCCCGCACCCCAACGTCGTGCACCGCCAGCCGATCGTCCGCGGCGACGCCGACGCGGCCGCCCGGCGGGCCGACGTGGTCGTCACCGGCGACTACGAGGTCGGCATGCAGGACCAGGCCTTCCTCGGCCCCGAGTCGGGCCTCGCCGTCCCCGCCGAGGACGGCGGCGTCGACCTCTACATCGCCACCCAGTGGCTGCACGCCGACCTCCGCCAGATCGCGCCCGTCCTGGGCCTGCCCGAGGAGAAGGTCCGCATGACGCTCTCCGGCGTCGGCGGCGCCTTCGGCGGCCGCGAGGACCTGTCGATGCAGATCCACGCCTGCCTGCTGGCGCTGCGCACCGGCAGGCCCGTCAAGATGGTCTACAACCGCTTCGAGTCCTTCTTCGGGCACGTCCACCGGCACCCCGCCAAGCTGCACTACGAACACGGCGCCACCCGCGACGGGAAGATCACCCACATGCGGTGCCGCATCGTGCTGGACGGCGGCGCCTACGCCTCCTCCTCCCCGGCCGTCGTCGGCAACGCCTCCTCCCTCAGCGCCGGCCCGTACGTCATCGACGACGTCGACATCGAGGCGCTCGCGCTCTACACCAACAACCCGCCCTGCGGCGCCATGCGCGGCTTCGGGGCGGTCCAGGCCTGCTTCGCCTACGAGGCGCAGATGGACAAGCTCGCGGCGGCGCTCGACATGGACCCGGTGGAGTTCCGGCGGCTCAACGCCATGTCCCAGGGCGGCACGCTGCCCACCGGGCAGGTCGTCGACTCCCCGGCGCCCGTCGCCGAACTGCTGCGCCGCGTCAAGGCGATGCCGATGCCGCCCGAGCGGGAGTGGGAGAGCGCCGGCGGCGCCGTGGACGTCCGCGCGCTGCCCGGCGGGCTGTCCAACACCACCCACGGCGAGGGCGTCGTCCGCGGTGTCGGCTACGCCGTGGGCATCAAGAACGTCGGCTTCTCCGAGGGCTTCGACGACTACTCCACCGCCCGCGTCCGCCTGGAGGTGATCGCCGGCGAGCCGGTGGCCACCGTCCACACCGCGATGGCCGAGGTCGGCCAGGGCGGCGTCACCGTCCACGCCCAGATCGCCCGCACCGAACTCGGCGTCACCCAGGTCACCATCAACCCCGCCGACACCCAGGTCGGTTCGGCCGGCTCCACCTCCGCCTCCCGGCAGACGTACGTCACCGGCGGCGCGGTGAAGCACACCTGCGAGGCGGTGCGCGAACGCGTCCTGGAGATGGGCCGCGCCAAGCTCGGCACCCACCACCCCGCCTGGGCCACCGCCGAACTCCTGCTGGAGGGGGGCAAGGTCGTCACCGACGGCGGGGAGGTGCTGGCGGAGCTCGCCGAGGTGCTGGGCGACGAGGCGATCGACGTCGAGCGGGAGTGGCGGCACCGCCCCACCGAGCCCTTCGACCTGCGCACCGGCCAGGGTCGCGGGCACGTCCAGTACTCCTTCGCCGCGCACCGCGCCGTCGTGGAGGTGGACACCGAACTCGGCCTGGTCAAGGTCGTCGAACTCGCCTGCGCCCAGGACGTCGGCAAGGCGCTCAACCCGCTGTCGGTCGTCGGCCAGATCCAGGGCGGCACGACCCAGGGCCTGGGCCTGGCCGTCATGGAGGAGATCCTCGTCTCCGACAAGGCCACGGTGCGCAACCCGTCCTTCACCGACTACCTGATCCCCACCATCCTCGACACGCCGCCTATCCCGGTCGACGTCCTCGAACTCGCCGACGACCACGCCCCGTACGGGCTGCGCGGCGTCGGCGAGGCCTCGACCCTGTCCTCCACCCCGGCCGTCGTCGCCGCGATCCGCGCGGCGACCGGTCTGGCCCTGGCCCGCGTACCGGTGCGGCCGGAGCACCTGACCGGTACGTGAGACAGCTCCGCCCGGCGCCGTCCGGCGCCGGGCGGTCGCCGCACCACTCTCGGGCCGTCCCCCGGGTCGTGCTGCGGACCATCCCAAATCCCGCACGGCGCAGGCCGTCCGGGTGTCCCTGTGAACCTTGGGAGTGGCACCGCATGACCCAGTCGACCCCGTCAGCCCTGCACAGAACCGCCCCGGACGGTCCCGGCGCGCAGCCGCGCCCGCCGGCCGGACGCGGCAGGCTCGACCGGTACTTCCACATATCCGCACGCGGCTCGACCGTCGCCCGCGAGCTCCGCGGAGGTCTGACGACCTTCATGGCGATGGCGTACATCCTGCTGCTCAACCCGCTGCTGCTGTCCGGGCCCGACGTGGACGGGCACCGGCTCGGCCAGACCGGGCTGATCACGGCGACCGCGCTGGCCGCCGCCGTCTCCACCCTCCTCATGGGCCTCGTCGGCAAGGTGCCGCTCGCTCTCGCCGCGGGGCTGTCCGTCTCCGGGGTGCTCGCCACGCAGGTCGCCCCGCACATGACCTGGCCCCAGGCGATGGGGATGTGCGTGCTGTACGGCGTGGTGATCGTGGCTCTGGTGGTCTCCGGTCTGCGGGAGGTCATCATGAACGCGATCCCGCTGCCGCTCAAGCACGGGATCACCATCGGCATCGGCCTGTTCATCGCCCTCATCGGGCTGGTCAACGCCGGGTTCGTGGGCCGGGGCGAGGGCAGCCCGCTCACCCTGGGTGCCGGCGGACAGCTGGCCGGCTGGCCGGTGCTGGTCTTCTGCGTCACCCTGCTGCTGATCTTCATGCTCCAGGCGCGCGGGACCCCCGGTGCCATCCTCATCGGCATCGTCACCGGTACCGTCCTGGCCGTGGCCGTCCACGCGGCCGGCGGCACCGACGCGAAGGTGTGGGGACTGACCGTCCCCGAACTGCCCGGACACCTGGCCTCCGCGCCCGACTTCGGGCTGTTCGGGCAGGTCGAGTTCGGCGGGTGGCAGCACATCGGGGCCCTGAGCGTCGGCATGATCGTCTTCACGCTGGTGCTGGCCGGCTTCTTCGACGCGATGGCCACCATCATCGGCGTCGGCACGGAGGCGGAGCTCGCCGACGACCAGGGACGCATGCCGGGGCTCGGCAGGGCCCTGTTCATCGACGGCGCGGGCGGCGCGGTCGGCGGGTTCTCCGGGGCCTCCGGTCAGACCGTCTTCGTCGAGTCCGCGACCGGCGTCGGCGAGGGCGCCCGTACGGGCCTGTCCTCCGTGGTCACCGGCGTGCTCTTCGCCGCCGGGCTGTTCTTCACCCCGCTGGCGCAGATCGTCCCCGGCCAGGTCGCCGCGGCGGCCCTGGTGGTGATCGGCGCCATGATGATGGGCAACGCCCGGCACGTGGACTGGGGCGACCGCTCGGTGGCCGTGCCCGTATTCCTCACCGTGGCCCTGATGCCCTTCACGTACTCCATCACCGCCGGGGTCGGCGCCGGGGTCATCGCGTACACCGCGATCAAGTCGGCCCAGGGCAGGTTCCGTGAGCCCGGGGTCTTCATGTGGGTGCTCACGGCCGTCTTCGTCGTCTACTTCGCCCTGCACCCGCTCGAGGGCTGGCTCGGCGTCAGCTAGAAGGAGTCCCCGCCATGCTGGACATCGCCGACGAGCTCGACCGCTGGTCCGCCCAGGGCAGGCCGTTCGCCGTCGCTACCGTCGTCACGGTCGGCGGCAGCGCCCCCCGGCAGCCCGGCGCCGCGCTCGCCGTCGACGCCGAGGGCACCGCGGTCGGCAGCGTGTCCGGCGGGTGCGTGGAAGGCGCCGTCTACGAACTCTGCCAAGAGGTGCTGGAGACCGGCGAGCCGGTCCTCCAGCGCTTCGGGTACTCCGACGACGACGCCTTCGCCGTGGGGCTGACCTGCGGCGGCGTCATCGACATCTTCGTCCAGCGGATCGTGCCCGGGGCGCAGCCGCAGCTCACCGCGGCACTGGCCGCCGCCTCCCGCGGGGAGGCGGCGGCCGTGGCGAGGGTCGTGGCGGGTCCCGCCGGCCTGCCCGGCCGCACCCTCCTGGTGCGCCCCGGCGGATCGTACGAGGGCACCCTCGGCGACCCGGATCTGGACCGCACCGCCGCGGCCGAGGCCCACGCCCTGCTGGACGCGGGCCGCACCGCCACCGTCAACATCGGCGCGGACGGCAGCCGCTGCGGTGAGCCGCTCACCCTGCTCGTCGAGGTCGCCACCCCGCCGCCGCGCCTGCTGGTGTTCGGGGCGATCGACTTCGCCGCCGCCCTGGTGCGGGTCGGCACGTTCCTCGGCTACCGGGTGACGGTCTGCGACGCACGCCCGGTCTTCGCGACCGCCCGGCGCTTCCCGGAGGCCGACGAGGTCGTCGTCGAGTGGCCGCACCGCTATCTGGAGCGCACCCCGGTCGACGGCCGCACCGTCGTCTGCGTCCTCACCCACGACGCCAAGTTCGACGTACCGCTGCTGGAGCGGGCCCTGCGCATGCCCGTCGCCTACGTCGGCGCGATGGGCTCCCGGCGCACCCACGAGCAGCGCCTGGCCCGGCTGCGCGAGACGGGCCTCGGTGAGTCCGAACTGGCCCGGCTGCACAGCCCGATCGGGCTCGACCTCGGCGCCCGCACGCCCGAGGAGACCGCGCTGTCCATCGCCGCGGAGATCGTGGCCCACCGCCACGGGGGATCGGGGCGTCCCCTGAGGGGCGTGGACGACCCGATCCACGGTGCGCGCCCTGCGGGGCTGTGCGGGGTGTGAAGGTGCGGGCGGCTGCGCCGGGTCGCCCGGCTGTTGTGCGCAGGCGCAAACAACCCGCACACGACAACCGGGCCCCACAGAACGCACCCCGGACGGCTACCGCAGCAGCTGCTCGGCCCAGATCACCTTGCCCTCGGGCGTGTAGCGCGTGCCCCAGCGCTCGGCGAACTGCGAGACGAGGAACAGCCCCCGCCCGCCCTCATCCGTCGCGGCCGCGTAGCGCAGGTGCGGGGAGGTGCTGCCGGCGTCGGAGACCTCGCATATCAGCGCCTGGTCGAGGATCAGGCGCACCCGGATGGGTTCGGCCCCGTACCGGATGGCGTTGGTGATGAGCTCGCTCAGCAGCAGCTCCGTCGTGAAGGACAGCTCCTCCAGCCCCCACGCCGCCAGCCGCCGCTGGACCGCCGCGCGCACGCCGGAGACCGCGGCGGGGTCGCTGGGCACGTCCCAGTCCGCGACGCGGTCGGCGGGCAGGACCCGCGTGCGGGCGACGAGGAGCGCGATGTCGTCGCCGGGCCGGGCGGGCAGCATGGTCTCGAAGACGTCCCGGCAGGTCTGCTCGGGGTCGCGGCCGGCCCGGGACAGGGAACGGCGCAGGAGTTCCAGGCCCTCGTCGATGTCCCGGTCGCGGTCCTCGACCAGGCCGTCGGTGTACAGCACCAGGCTGCTGCCCTCGGGGAGCGTCAGTTCCACCGCCTCGAAGGGCAGTCCGCCCAGGCCCAGTGGCGGCCCGGCCGGTACGTCGGGGAACTCCACGGTCCCGTCGGGGTGCACGACCGCGGGGAGCAGGTGCCCGGCGCGGGCCATCGTGCAGGTGCCCGTCACCGGGTCGTAGACGGCGTACAGGCAGGTCGCGCCCGCGACGGTGGCGCCCGCGGGGGCGGCGCCGTCGCCGGCGGGCCCGGAGTCGTTCTGGTCGATCCGGCCGACCAACTCGTCGAGGTGCCCGAGCAGTTCGTCGGGCGGCAGGTCCAGGGTGCTGAAGTTGTGCACCGCGGTGCGCAGCCGGCCCATCGTGGCGGCCGCGTGCAGCCCGTGGCCCACGACGTCGCCCACCACCAGGGCGACCCGCGCTCCGGGCAGCGGCAGCACGTCGAACCAGTCGCCGCCCACCCCCGCCTGCGCGGGCAGGTAGCGGTAGGCAGCGTCCAGGGCGGTCAGCCGGGGCAGTTCCCGCGGCAGCAGGCTGTGCTGCAGGGTGACCGCCATCGTGTGCTCGCGGGTGTAGCGGCGGGCGTTGTCGATGCACACCGCGGCCCGCGCCGCCAGTTCCTCGGCGAGCGTGAGGTCATCCTCGTCGAAGGGCTCCGGGGCCTGCGAGCGCCAGAAGTTGGCCATCCCCAGGAGCACGCCGCGGGCGCTCAGCGGGGCGCAGATCAGCGAGTGGATGCCGAAGCCGACGACCCGGGCGCTGCGCTGCGGGTCCTGCGCCTGCCAGCCGGGGGAGTCCGCGAGCCGGGGCTCCAGGACGGCCCTGCCGCCGGCGATGCCGGCCGCCTGCGGGCTGGACGGCACGAAGAGCAGCGGGTGCCCCGCGGGGTACAGCGGGTGGTCGTCGCGGATGCCGTTCACCGCGACCCGGCGCATCTCCACCGACGGGCCCGTCAGCGGCTCGTCGCCGCGCAGCACCCGTGCCGCGAGGTCCACGGTGACGTAGTCGGCGAAGCGCGGTACCGAGACCTGCGCCAGTTCCTCGGCGGTCCTGCTGATGTCCAGCGTGGTGCCGATGCCCATGCTCGCGTCGTACAGCAGCCGCAGCCGGGTCCTGGCGGTCTCGGCGCGGCCGGACAGCACCCGCAGTTCGGTCGCGTCGCGCAGGGTCGCCACGCTGCCCGGCGGGCCGCCGTTGCGGTCGGTGTGGCGGTTGTTGAGCACCAGCAGCCGGTCGCCGGCGGGCAGCACCTCGTCGGTGGCGTCGCGGCCGGAGGCCAGCAGTTCGCAGGCCCGCTCGTCGAGCCCGAGCCTTGTGACGGGCCGGCCCTCCGCGTCGGCGGGCAGGTCCAGCAGACGTCGTGCCTCGTCGTTGGCGAGCAGCAGCCGCCGGTCGCCGTCCAGGATGAGGACGCCCTCGCGCACGGCGTGCAGTACGGCGTCGTGGTGCTCGTACATGCGCGTCATCTCGACCGGGCCGAGGCCCCTGGTCTGCCGGGTGAGGCGTCTGGCGATCAGCCAGGTGCCGCCGGTGGCCAGGGCCAGCACCGCTGCCGCGACGCCCAGCATGACCGGCAGTTGGTCGTTGACCGCGCCGCTGACCTTGGCGATGGTGATGCCGGAGGACACCATGCCGACGACCTCGCCCCGGTCGTCGAGGACCGGCACGTTCGCCTGCACCAGCGGGCCGATGGTGCCGACGATGTTCTCGGTGACCATCCGGCCGTGCAGGACCGGTTCGATGTCCCCGACGAACGTCTTGCCGATGCGGTCGGGCTTGGGGTGGGTGTAGCGGATCCCCTGCCGGTCCGTCACCACGATGAAGTCCACACCGGAGAGCCGGCGGGCCCGTTCGGCCTCCGGTTGCAGGACCGCCGTCGGGTCGGGCGACTCCAGCGCCGCCACGATGCCCGGCGAGCTCGCGAAGGTGGTCGCCACCGCCACCGACCGGTTGCGGGCCTCCTGTTGGCTGTCGTGCCGTGCCTGGACGACGAGTTCGACGACCGCCGCGGCGACCAGCAGCACCACGACCACGACCTGCAGCAGGAAGACCTGTCCCGCCACGCTGCGTCCGGCCAGCAGCGCTCGCAGCCCCCGCTCCCTGGAGGCGCGGTGATCGCTCGGCCCGGCCATAGGCTATGTCTACACTCCCGGGCACGGCCGGGGCGAGCGTTACCCCCGAGTTCTTCCGGGCCGTACGGTGTCCGCATGCGCAGGACGACACCGGGGGCCGTACTGGGCCGCCGTACGCTCAACCGGGCCCTGCTGGACCGGCAACTGCTGCTGGAGCGGTCGGCGATGGGCCCCCTGGAGGCGGTCGGGCATCTGGTGGGCCTTCAGTCCCAGGCCCCGCACGCGGCGTACGCCGCGCTGTGGACCCGGCTCGACGGCTTCGCCTTCGGCGACCTGTCCCGTCTGCTGCTGGACCGGGGGGTCGTCCGGATCGCGCTGTTGCGCGGCACCGTCCACCTGGTCACCGCGGACGACGCCCTGCGGCTGCGGCCGGTGCTGCAGCCGCTGCTGGACCGGCAGATCGCCCAGGGCACCTGGGGCCCGGGGGTGCGCGGGGTGGACCGCGACGAGGCCGTCGCCGCCTGCCGGGCGCTGGTCGAGGAAGAGCCGCGCACCCCGGGCGAGCTGCGCGACCTGCTCGGCCCGCGCTGGCCGGACGCCGATCCCGCCTCCCTGGTCAACGCGCTGCGCAACTGGCTGCCGCTGGTGCAGGTGCCGCCGCGCGGCGTCTGGGGGGTGTCCGGACGGACCGCGTACACCACGGCCGGGTCCTGGCTCGGACGTCCCCCTGCCGCGGCCTGCGACCCCCAGGAGCTGGTGCGCCGCTACCTGGCGGCCTTCGGCCCCGCCTCCGTCGCCGACGCGCAGAAGTGGTCGGGGCTCACCGGGTTGCGCGAGGTCTTCGCCTCGATGGATCTGCGCGGCTACCGCGACGAGGACGGCCGGGTGCTCTACGACGCCCCCGACGCCGCGCCCCTGCCCGACCCGGACCTGCCGGTGGGCGCCCGCTTCGTCGCGGATTTCGACAACCTCGTGCTCTCCCACGCCGACCGCTCGCGGATCCTCGCCCGGGAGCACGTCCGCCGGGTGATGACGGCCAACGGCATCGTCCGCGGCACGGTCCTCGTCGACGGATTCGTGGCCGGCACCTGGAGCACCGACCGGTCGCGTGGCTCCGCGGTCGTCACGGTGGTGTCGTTCGCGCCGCTCGCGGCCGCCGACCGTGACGCGCTGGAGGCCGAGGGCAGGCGGCTGCTCGCCGCCTCCGACCCGGAGGCCGACCACCACGACGTGCGCTTCGCCTGACCGGAACGGGCAGCACGCCGGGGCCGGGCGGAGGATCACCCCGCTCGGCCCCGGTCCTCGCGTGCCCTGCCCGGTCGCCGGACCGGTGCGGGGTCAGCCGCGCAGCGGCGCCAGAGCGCTGCTCCACTCGATGACCTCGTCGATGAGGGTCGACAGGCTGGCGGCCTGGTGCTCGCCGGGGGCGAACTCGCTGAAGTTGACGAAGTCGGTGAAGAGGGAGAGCGCGACCTGGGAGCGCACGTCGGCCATCTTCAGCTCGCCGGCGATCAGCCGCAGGTGCTCGGCGGCGCGGGCGCCGCCCACGGAGCCGTAGGACACGACGCCGAGCGCCTTGTGGTTCCACTCGGCGTGCAGGTAGTCGATGGCGTTCTTCAGCACGCCCGAGGTGGAGTGGTTGTACTCCGGGGTGACGAAGATGAAGCCGTCGAAGCCGGCGATCTTGGCGGCCCACTCCTTGGTGTGGGCGTTCTGGTACTGGCCCATGGCCGGCGGGATCGGCTCGTCGAGGTGGGGGAGCGGGTAGTCGGCGAGGTCCACGAGCTCGAAGGTCGCGTCGCCGGCGTGCTTGGCGGCCTGCTCGACGACCCAGTGGGCGACCTTCTCGCCGTTCCGGCCGGGGCGGGTGCTGCCGAGGATGATGCCGATCCTGGTCATGAGGCGTGATTCCCGATCTGTGCGGTGCTGGGGGGTACGAATTGAAGCTTCAACTTGAAGCTTCAAGTGCACTGTAGCAGATCGACTTGAAGCTTCAAGCGGTCCGATAGCCTGGGGAGCATGACGAAGAACACAGCGGTACCGCCCGCCCCCGCCGCGATGGAGCCGCGCTGGCTGCAGGGCGGAGAGCTGACCGCGTGGATGTCGATGGCCAGGGTCATGGCCCGGCTCCTGCCGGCCCTGGAACGCGAGCTGGAGCGCGACGCCGACCTGAACTGGATGGAGTACCACGTCCTCGCGATGCTCTCCGAGCAGGAGCGGCACACCATCAGGATGAGCGTGCTCGCGGACCGGGCGAGCTCGTCCCTGTCGCGGCTGTCGCACGTGGTGCGGCGCCTGGAGCACCAGGGCTTCGTCCGCCGCGAGCCGGACCCCGGGGACGGCCGCTACACCCTGGCGATCCTCACGCCCGAAGGGTACGAGAAGCTCGTGGCCTCCGCGCCCGCGCACGTGGAGACGGTGCGCCGGATGGTCCTGGACCCGCTGGAGCCGGGCGAGCTGGAGAGCCTGGGGCCCGTCTTCGACCGCATCTACGCCGCGGTCGACGCCGCCGACCGCGGCCGCTGACATGGAGAGGGGTCGCTGCGGGCGGCTCGTGGCAGCCCGCAGCGACCCCTGGCGCAGCCTGACTCATGGTCAGGAGTTCATTCGGGCCGCCGCCCCGGCGGCCGCGGTCGCCGCGACCGCGGCGGCCTTCCTCGCACGGTCGAGCCCTGACGTGGAGCTCCTCAGGATGCCGGTGGGGGGAACGCGCGGGTCACCGGTGGGGCGGCGCTTCATCCCACGCGTACGGCACGGCCTGGGCCGACGTCATCGTCGACGACCGTGAACGAGGGGCGAGTTGGCGCACGTGCACTCGTGGGACGGGTCAACCTGCTTGCTCTGTGCGGGACCCAGGCTAGGGTCGCGGCCCCCGCGCCCCAATGAGGGAACCCCCTAACCCCGGTTGCGTAGGGAAACCCCTCGGTCACGTCACGTGTCCGGTGTGCGCCGAACAGCGCCGCCGGGCCGGGCTCGCCTCAGCCGGCCCGGCGGCCCGCGGCCAGTCGCACGATGTCCACCCGTGAGCGGATGCCGAGCTTGCGGTAGACCCGGGTCAGGGTCGCCTCGACCGTCTTCACGCTGATGAACAGCGTCGCGGCGATCTCCCGGTTGGTGGCACCCTCCAGGACCAGCGCGGCCACCTGACGTTCCATCGAGGCCAGCCCGTCCAGCTCCGGCGGCGCGGCCGCCGAGGGGGCCGCCGGGGCCGGGCCCACCTGCCCCAGCCACGGCAGGGCCTTCGACCGCCGGAACAACCGGCCTGCCTCGTCCAGCGCCACCCGGGCCGCCGCGCGGTTGCGCCGGTCCGCCTCCACCTGGGCCAGCGCGAAGACGGCGCGCGCCTCCTCCAGCCCGTACCCGAGCGCGACCAGCCGCTGCCGGGCCCCGTTCAGCACCGCCACCGCCCCGTCGGTGTCGCCGCGGGCGGCGAGCAGCATCCCCTCGGCGCGCTCCAGGACGGCCAGGATGCTCTGCCGGCCGAGCCGCAGGGCGTGCCTGCGGGTCTCGTCGATGACCTCACGCGCCTCACCGAGCGCGCCGGTCAGCACCAGTGCCTCGGCCAGGTCGCCCTGCCAGCGGCCGCGCGCGGGCTCCGTCACGCCCATCTCGCGTTCCAGCGCGCGCACCACCCGCAGCGCGTCCACCGCGCCCTGCGGGTCGGCGCCGACCAGCCGCGCGTGCCCGAGCGCGTACAACGCGCGTGTCATGTACGGCATGTCGCTGTCGGCCTCGGCCCGCCGCACCGCGTCCCCGGCCAGGGACAGGGCGCGTTCCACCGTGCCGCCCGCCGCCTCCGTCAGGGCCGAGATCTGCAGCGCGAAGCCCTCGCCGATGCCGGTGTCCTCGGCCAGCCGCAGGCTCTCGCGGGCCAGGTCCAGCGCCGTGCCGCAGCGGCCGGAGCGCAGCTCGATCTCGGCGAGGCTGCGCACCGAGTAGACCTCGCTCTCCACCGCGCCCCGCTGACGGGCCTCACCGGCCAGCCAGGTCAGCGCGGTGCGCGCCTCGTCGAGCTGATCGCTCATCAGCAGGTAGCGGGAGCGGATGTAGACCGGGCCGTTGTGGTTCATGGCCACGTCCGGGTCCTGCGGCTCCGCGGAGGCCTGGGCCAGGGTCGCGGCGGCGTCGGGATGCCCTACCAACGTCTCGTTGAGCGCCTTGAAGGACAGCGCCAGCAACTCGGTGCGCCGGTCGCCGGCCCGCGCGGCGAGCGCCGCCGAGCGGGCGGCCTCGGCGCGCGCCTCGTGCATCTGGCCGTCCACCAGGGCCCGCCAGGCGAGCTGGTAGCGCACCAGGCCCTGCAGCCGCGGGTCGTCGCCCGCGTCCGCCAGGGCCTGCGGGAAGACGTCGTCGACCTCGGACAGGGCCTGCCCGACCGAGTCGATCACCACGCTCCACGCCCGCACCCGGTCCGCCGGGACCGTGGCCTGCGCCAGCACCTCGCGGGCGGTGGCCCGGGCGAGCTCGGGCTCGGCGGCGGTCAGCGCGTCCTCGGCGGCCCGCAGCCGCCGCTCGTCCGCGGTGGGCACCGCGCCCTCGGGGGTGTGCCGGGCGGCCAGCAGGCCGAGTTGGGCGGCCACCGAGGGGGCGCCGCGGGCCCGGGCCTCGTCCGCGGCCTCGGCCAGGCTCGCCGCGACCCGTTCGTCCTTGCCGCTCGTCGCCAGCGCCAGGTGCCGGGCCCGCTCGATCGGGTCGCCGGCCGCCGACGCCAGCGCGGCGTGGGCGCTGCGCCGGTCCTCCGGGGTCGCCTCCGCGTACAGCGCCGCGGATATCAGCGGGTGCGCGAATCGCACCAGGCCGGTGCCGTCGTGGTGGTCCATCTCCACCAGGCCGAGCGAGGCGGCCACGCCCGTCTCGCTCTCGGCGTTGGCGCGGCCGGCGCTGCGCAGCGTCGCAAGGGTCGGGCGGGCGCCCGCGCTGGCGATGAGCAGGGTGCGGCGGGTGTCCGCGGAGAGCATCTCGAGCCGGTTGAGCACCAGGGTGCGCAGCGAGGTCGGCACCGGCAGCGGCTCCCCGGGGCGGGGCGGGGTGCGGCTCTCCGCGAGGGCGCGGCCGAGCTCCAGGGCGAAGAGCGGATTGCCGCCGCTGGTGCGGTGGATGTCCCGGACGACCGCCCGCGGCAGCCCGGTGTGACCGCGCCCGTCGAGGAGTTCGGAGACCTCCGGCCGGGACAACGGGGTCACCCGCAGCGTGCGCACGTCCTGCGGGAAGGCGCGCAGGTAGCGGTCGTGCTGGTCCTGCGGATCGGCCTCGGTGCGTACGGCGCCCAGCACCCGCACCGGCAGCTCGGCGACCCGGCGGGCCGCGAAGGCCAGCAGCTCGGCGCTGGCGGGGTCCATCCACTGCAGGTCGTCCACGACGATCAGCACCGGGCCGTCGGCGGCCAGTGCCCGCAGCACCGACAGCACGGCCAGCCGCAGCGCGAGCCCGTCCCGTTGCAGGGAGGACTCCCCGCGGCCGGTGAGCGCCGACTCCAGCGCGGCCCGCTGCGGTGCGGGCAGGCTGTCGGACACCTGGTCGGCGACCAGGCCGAGCAGATCGACCAGGGCGAGGAAGGGCAGGTGCGATTCGGACTCCGTGGCGGAACAGCGCAGTACCGTCGGCTCGCCACCGTATTCCTCGGCGAGCGTCCGCAATACGGTGGACTTCCCGATTCCGGCAGGTCCGTACAGCAGCAGGCTGCCCCCTTGGGCCAGATGCCCGCGGGCCCGCGCGAGGACGTCACCTCGCCCGATCACCTGGTCGGGTCGGGGTCTGGCCGGCACGTCGAAGACCTGCTCCACGGTCGCCGCTCCCCTCGTGTCGTGTCCGGGACAATGTTATGCAAAGAGCCACGGAAATCCGCCGGTGCGGGCGCGGCCCTTCGACTTCCGTCCGGTGTAGGGAAATTCACCGCCGTCGCCGAATGGATGTCGTGCAATGGGCGGCACATCGGGAAACGCACGGGGGCAACGGTCTGTTGAACACCGGACCATTCGTCAGGCCGGCCCCCGTCCCGCGCGTGCCGGTGGACACACCCCGAATGATCGGTCCGATCCCGCCGGCGGTCAAACCCCAAAATAACCCTGGGTGAACCGAACATGGCGGCTTGTCCGGACTTCCGGTCCTGCCCCGCTCACGGTGCTTTGCGGGTGAACGCGCCACCGGGGAGCGGCCGACGCGGCCGCTTTGTCGTCAATGTCGCACCGGGGCCGCAGCGGTCCGCGCGGGCCGGCACCTCAGGGGAGCAGGCCGGCACGGCGGGCGGCGACGACCGCCTCGAGGCGGGTGCGGGCGCCGAGCTTGCGCATGGCCGAGCGCAGGTAGCTCTTGACCGTCTCCGGGCGCAGCCCCAGCCGGTCGGCGGCGGCGGCGTTGGTGGCCCCCGTGGCCACGCACGCCAGTACGTCCAGCTCCCGGGAGGAGAGCGCCACCGGCCACCCGGTGGGGGAGCGTTGCCCGGCACCGGCGGCGCCGGTCGCCGCCGCCAGCCGGCCGCACGCGGCGAGCAGTTCCTGCCGCAGCAGCGGATCGGCGACCCGGCCGGCCAGCGCCCGCAGTTCCCCGTGGGCCTCGCGGACCTCCTCCCAGGCCGCAGGGTCGCCCGTGGTCGGCTGCCGGCACGTCGACAGCAGGCGGTCGGCCTCGTCCCGGACCACCAGCCGCTGCTCCAGTTCGCGCGCGGCCTCCACCGCGGCGCTCACCGGGCGGTCGCCGAGCGCCAGCGGATGGCGCAGCGCACCGTAGAGCACCCCGCGCACCCGGCGCCGTACGACCACCGGCACCGCCAGGACCGAGCGCAGGCCTTCGGCGCCCACCGCCGCGTCGTACTCGTGGCTGATCACCCGCGACGTGCTGTAGTCGGTGACGGCGAGCGGCCGGGAGAGCGCGATCGTCTTGCCGCCGAGGCCGTTGCCCGCGGTGACGGTGAGCCCCTGGAGGGAGGCCGTGGCCGTGCCGGACAGCTCGGAGATCCGCAGCCGCCCCGGTTCCGGGAGCAGCCCTCCGAAGGCCACCGGCAGACCGCTGGTGCGCCTCATCCGCAGCAGCGCCGCCCGCAGCTCCGCCGCCTCGCCCGATCCCGTCACGCCCTCGCCGCTCCTTCACCCCCGTCCGGGGGTAGTGAGAGCCTCGTCACTGACAACAGGATGCTACTGAGCGGGCCGGCAACGAGGAGGACACATGACGGCAACCAGCCGGACGGAAGAGTTCCGGGAGGCCCGGGACTTCTTGCTGCGCCACCGCGAGGACTACAAGGCGGCGTACGAGGGCTTCCGCTGGCCGCGGCCCGAGCACTTCAACTGGGCGCTGGACTGGTTCGACGTCATCGCCCGCGACAACGACCGCACCGCCCTGCACATCGTCGAGGAGGACGGCACCGAGTCGGCCGTCTCCTTCGCCGCGATGTCCGAGCGCTCGGCCCGGGTCGCGAACCGCCTCCGCGGCCTCGGGGTGGGCGCCGGCGACCGGATCGTGGTCATGCTGGGCAACCAGACCGAGCTCTGGGAGACCGCCCTGGCCGCCATGAAGCTGCGGGCCGTGGTCATCCCGGCCACCCCGCTGCTCGGTCCCGCCGACCTCACCGACCGCGTGGAGCGCGGCCGGGCCCGGCACGTGATCGTCCGCGCGGCGGACGCGGCGAAGTTCGACCAGGTGCCGGGGGAGTACACCAGGATCGCCGTCGGCGGCGCGCCCGCGGGCTGGCACGCCTACGAGGACGCGTACGACGCCCCCGCGGACTTCGCGCCCGACGGGGACACCCGCGGCGACGACCCGCTGATGCTGTACTTCACCTCGGGCACCACCGCGAAGCCCAAGCTCGTCGAACACACCCACCTGTCCTACCCCGTGGGCCACCTGGCGACGATGTACTGGATCGGCCTGCGCCCCGGCGACGTCCACCTCAACATCTCCTCGCCCGGCTGGGCCAAGCACGCCTGGTCCAACCTCTTCGCGCCGTGGAACGCCGAGGCGACGGTCTTCATCCACAACTACGCGCGCTTCGACGCGGGCCGCCTCATGGCCGAGATGGACCGGGCCGGCGTCACCAGCTTCTGCGCGCCGCCCACCGTCTGGCGGATGCTGATCCAGGCCGACCTCGGCGCGCTGCGCACCCCGCCGCGCGAGGTCGTCGCCGCCGGCGAGCCGCTCAACCCGGAGGTCATCGAGCACGTGCGACGCACCTGGGGCCTCACCATCCGGGACGGCTTCGGCCAGACCGAGACGGCCGTCCAGGTCTCCAACCCGCCCGGGCAGCCGCTCAAGCCGGGCTCCATGGGCCGTCCGAGCCCCGGCTACACGGTGGAACTCCTCGACCCGGTCACCGGCAAGCCCGGCGACGAGGGGGAGATCTGCCTCGACCTGTCCGCCCGCCCGGTGGGCCTGATGACCGGCTACGAGGGCGACCCGGAGCGCACCGCCGAGGCCATGGCCGGCGGCTGGTACCGCACCGGCGACATCGGCTCCCGCGACGCCGACGGCTACATCACCTACATCGGGCGCGCCGACGACGTCTTCAAGGCCTCCGACTACAAGATCTCCCCCTTCGAGCTGGAGAGCGCCCTGCTGGAGCACGAGTGCGTGGCGGAGGCCGCCGTCGTCCCGGCGCCCGACCCGCTGCGGCTGGCCGTGCCCAAGGCGTACGTCGTCCTCGCCGAGGGCTGGGAGCCGGGCCCGGAGACCGCCGCGGCGCTCTTCGCGCACTCGCGGGCCGTGCTCGCCCCGTACAAGCGGGTGCGGCGCATCGAGTTCGCCGAGCTGCCCAAGACCGTGTCCGGCAAGATCCGCCGCATCGAGCTGCGCCGGCGCACCGCCGAGGGTGCCGTCGGCACCGAGTACCGCGAGGAGGACCACAGGTGAGCACCCCCGCGAGCCCCGTCGAGCCGTCGTACGCGAGCGGCACCGGCACCACCGCGCTGCTCGGCGACACCATCGGCCGCAACCTGGACCGGGCCGTCGCCGCCTGGCCGGACCGCGACGCGCTGGTCGACGTCCCCAGCGGCCGCCGCTGGACCTACGCCGCGTTCGGCGCCGCCGTCGACGACGTGGCGCGCGGCCTGCTCGCCAAGGGCGTCGGCAAGGGCGACCGGGTGGGCATCTGGGCCGTCAACTGCCCCGAGTGGGTGCTCGTCCAGTACGCCACCGCCCGCATCGGCGCGATCATGGTCAACATCAACCCGGCCTACCGCGTCCACGAGCTGGCGTTCGTGCTCGACCAGGCCGGCATCGAGGTGCTGGTCGCCTCCACCGCGTTCAAGTCCAGCGACTACCGCGCCATGGTGGAGCAGGTGCGGGGCGGGTGCCGCTCGCTCACCGAGGTCGTGTACATCGGCGACCCGACGTGGGACGCCCTCGTCGAGGCCGGGGCCCACGTCCCCCACGAGCAGCTCGCCGAGCGCGGGGCGGAACTGTCCTGCGACGACCCGGTCAACATCCAGTACACCTCGGGCACGACCGGCTTCCCCAAGGGCGCGACCCTCTCCCACCACAACATCCTCAACAACGGCTACTTCGTGGGCGAGCAGGTGGGCTACAGCGAGCAGGACCGGGTCTGCCTGCCGGTGCCCTTCTACCACTGCTTCGGCATGGTCATGGGAAACCTGGGCGCCACCTCGCACGGCGCCTGCATCGTCATCCCGGCACCCGGATTCGACCCGGCGGCGACGCTGCGCGCGGTCGAGCAGGAGCGCTGCACCTCGCTGTACGGGGTGCCGACGATGTTCATCGCCGAGCTCAACCTGCCGGACTTCGCGACGTACGACCTCTCCTCGCTGCGCACCGGCATCATGGCGGGCTCGCCCTGCCCGGTCGAGGTGATGAAGCGGGTCGTCGCCGAGATGCACATGGCCGAGGTGTCCATCTGCTACGGCATGACCGAGACCTCGCCGGTCTCCACCCAGACCCGCCGGGACGACGACCTCGAGCGCCGCACCGGCACCGTCGGCCGGGTGCTGCCGCACGTCGAGGTCAAGGTCGTCGACCCGGACGGCGTGACGGTGCCGCGCGGCACGGCGGGCGAACTGTGCACCCGCGGCTACTCGGTGATGCTGGGTTACTGGGACGAGCCGGACAAGACCGCGGAGGCGATCGACGCCGGCCGCTGGATGCACACCGGCGACCTCGCCGTGATGCGGGAGGACGGCTACCTGCAGATCGTGGGCCGCATCAAGGACATGATCATCCGCGGCGGTGAGAACGTCTACCCGCGCGAGATCGAGGAGTTCCTCTACGCCCACCCCAAGATCGCGGACGTCCAGGTGGTCGGCGTCCCTGACGAGCGGTACGGCGAGGAGATCCTGGCCTGCGTCATCCTCAAGGACCCGGCGGCCGCGCTGACGGTGGAGGAGCTCGGCGAGTTCTGCCGCGGCCGGCTCGCCCACTACAAGGTGCCGCGCCACCTGCGGCTGATGGACGCCTTCCCGATGACCGTCAGCGGCAAGGTCCGCAAGGTCGAGCTGCGGGAGTCCTTCAGGCCCGCGTGAGGTCCGCGACCTGCCGCGCCACCGCCTCCGGCGGCGCGGCGGTCGTGTCGAGCACCGTCGCCGCCGCCCGCAGCCAGGGCAGGGCCTTGGCGTACTCCTCCAGGTGGTCCAGCCGCCACTGCCGGGCGCCGGTCTCCACCGTGTCCCGCTCGATCCTGCGGGTGAGGGTGGCGGGGTCGGTGTGCAGCAGGAAGTGCCGCACGGGCAGCCCGGCCCGCTCCAGCCCCGCCTCGACCTCCCGCCAGTACCCCTCCACCAGCACGGTCTGCGGCACGATCAGCGTCCCGCCGAGGTAGGCGTGCACCTGGGCGAGCGACGCCACGGTGAGCGCCCGCCAGGGGGGCCACTCCTGGAAGTCCCGTACGGGCACGGCCTCGTGCAGCACGTGCCCCAGCATGAAACCGACCTGTTCGGTGTCGAAGACGTGGGCGCCGGGGACGAGCCGCACCAGGTGCGAGCACGTCGTGGTCTTGCCCGCGCCGAAAGTGCCGTTCAGCCAGATGATCACGCGCGCCACAGTAGCCGCCGCCGTTACCCTGACAACACACCGGAGACGTACGGGAGATGGGGGCGACGGGGATGGCTCACTGGGAGGACGCCCGGCCGGGGAGCGGTGACCAGTCCGCGATCCCGGAGCTGGTGTCCGCGGTGGTCGGTGCGGGCGGGGTGGTCCTGCTGAGCTCGTTCCTGCAGGCGGTGGGGACCAGGCTCGGCGAGATCACGGCGGCGCGCGTGGGCGGCTGGGGCTTGTGGCGGCGGCGCGGGGCCACCGAGGAGGAACGGACGGCGGCCGCCTTCATCGCGGCGGTGCAGAAACTCGGTTCGGTCCGGCGCGAGGGCGGCGGGGTGCTCCGGCTGGAGGACGAGGCCTCCCGCACCCGGGTGCAGGTGCACCCCTTGCTGCCGGTCGAGGCGGTCGCCCAGTTCCAGCGGCTGGACCTCGGCCATCCGGAGGTCGCCGGCCTGGAGATCGCCTGGACCGACACCCTCGGCGACCACCCGCAGGGTGTCTGGGCCACGACCGGCGGGGCCGAGGGCGCCGGCACCCGCTACCTGTGGAACGACGTCCGCCGCACGTGGGAACCCCACCGCCGCAGGCCCTGAGGGACACCGTCACCCACAGGACGACCTCCGTTCACCGGGCGGCCACAGTGCCGTCATCAGGCGCGTCGTCACGGCCGGGAGCGGTTGCTAGGGTGCGAGCTGCACTGCCGCGTGAGCCCTGTCCGGGCTGACCGCGCAGCGCGGATGCCCCTGGGGGACGGTGTGCCGAAAGCAGCTCCGGACCACGCGGCGGGGCTGCTGTGTGCACATCTGGGTTTGGAAGGATTCATGACGGCTTCTCCCGACGGGCCGGCGCCCACGGCCGACGAGACCCCGGCGGCGCCGTCCCCCGCCGGTACGGCGCTGCCACGGCGGACCCGGAGGACGTCCGCGATCGCCGACGCATCCGCCACCACCAGCCGGAACCCCCCGGACTGGACCGGCGGCGACGCCCCGACGCTGCGGGCCAGGCAGGCCGCCGCCCTTCCCGAGCGGCCCGAGGAGGCCGCGGAACCGGAGTCCTCCTACGCGGACGGCTTCGCGGCCGGGCTCGCCTTCGCGTCCCGTACCGCGCCCGCGCCCGCGCACGACGAGGGGCACCTGCCGGCGACGGCTGTGGGGACGGGCCCGCAGGCCCCCGCCGCGGCGGAGCCCGCGCCTTCCCGTGCGCGCCGCGGGTGGTCCCGCCCGCTCCTGCTGCTCGGCGCGGGTCTCGCGGTCGGCGTGCTGGTCTGCGTGCCGTTCCTCGTGCGGGGTTCGGGTGAGGAGGACCACGGCCCGGCCGCCGCCACCCTCGCGGACGAGGGCCCGGCCGGCGAGGCACCGGGGGCCGGCCCCGCCACTGCGAGCCCCTCCGGCGGGCGGTCACCGTCCCCCGGGGACACCGGGCGGCGGTCGCCGGAGGCCGGTTCCCGAGGCGGCCCGACCGCCACCCCGAGCGCGACCGGGGGCAAGGCCACGGCCGGCGCCACGGGCGGGGGAGCGGTGCAGCATCCCACCGCCGGCCCGTCCCGTTCCGCCGCGGGCTCCGGCACGGCGATCCGGAGCCACGACTCGGGCCGTTGCATCGACGGCAGCCCTCCGTGGGGCTCGCCGCTGCAGATCTGGGACTGCACGGGCAGCGCGGCGCAGTCCTGGCAGATCAAGCCGGACGGCAGCATCCGCTCCCGGGGCAAGTGCATGGACGTCGCGGGCGGTTCGCGGGACGACGGCGCGGCCGTCCAGCTGGTGGACTGCAACGGTACCGGCGCCCAGCAGTTCCGCCTCAACGCCGCTCACGACCTGGTCAACGTCCAGGCCGACAAGTGCGTGGAGGCGGAGGAATCACCGGGGGTCAACGGCACCAGGCTGCGGCTGTGGAGCTGCACCGGCGCGGACGACCAGAAGTGGAGCCGCGGCTGAGGCCCGGTCCGGCGGTCCGCGCGGGCGGCGGTCAGGTGTTGTCGTTCCGCGCCAGGCACAGGACGTACTTGGTCGAGCCGTGCTCCGCCCGGAACGTGGCCACCGTGCGCGGGTAGGCGTCGCAGCGGCCGGTGTCGGCGGTGTCGTCGAAGCGCCCGACGACCTCGAACTCGGCCTTCGCGGAACCGCAGTCGACGACCGACACGTCCGGGAAGAGGACGTCGCCGCTGCTGTGGACGCAGTCGCCGACCTCGGCGTACTCGGCGTCGTCGTGGAACACCAGCCAGCCGCCGCCGATGAGGATGACGGGTATCAGCAGGCCCAGGGCGGTGGGGCGGAGCAGGATCGGCCGGCCGGGGTCGGCGGGCGTGCCGGGGGCGCCGGGGACCGGCTCGGGCAGGCGGTTGATCTTCCAGCGCTGGAACAGGTTGACCAGCAGGGTGAGCGGGTTGAACAGCATCGAGGTCGGACTCCACCAGCCCTGCACCAGGCTGTTGGAGACCATCTCGCGGTGCTTGGCGATGCCGCAGCGCCGGCAGAACGGCGCCCGGACCTTCAGGAAGCGCATCATCACGACCATGCCCTGGTGGCCCCGGACGGTCGCCTGGACCGCCGGCACCGAGCCGCAGAACAGGCAGGAGCGTCCGTAACCGGGCACCTCCTGCCCGAAGGGCGGCAGCGGCCTCGGCCGAGCGGCCGGCGGCACCGCCTGTGCCTGCGGCTGGGGTTGGGGCTGGGACGGGTGCTGGGACTGCGCGGGCGACGGCGTCGGCGTGGTCAAGGAGATCACCTGGGGTCCGTGTGAAGCCGATGTGAAGGGCGAGCGGAACCCTACTGGTTGGTACCGACATCGATCGACCCGATTGCCGAACGGCTTTCGCGTCCCCTTCTTGACCCGCGCGCCGGGGGCGCCCTATGTTCACAGTAGTTCCGCATAATAAAAGACAACTTCCGTAATGCGGAATATGGAGCACCGGGCGCGACAACCTGGACCGCAGGACGACGCAGGAGTGACCGAATGCCTCGAATGACCGCCGCCCGAGCGGCAGTGGAGATCCTCAAGCGCGAGGGCGTGGACACCGCGTTCGGCGTGCCCGGCGCCGCGATCAACCCCTTCTACGCCGCCCTCAAGGCCTCCGGTGGCATCCAGCACACGCTGGCCCGGCACGTGGAGGGCGCCTCGCACATGGCGGAGGGCTACACACGCACCGCCCCCGGCAACATCGGCGTGTGCATCGGCACGTCGGGGCCCGCCGGCACCGACATGATCACCGGCCTCTACTCCGCGACCGGCGACTCGATCCCGATCCTCTGCATCACCGGGCAGGCGCCCACCGCGGTGATCCACAAGGAGGACTTCCAGGCCGTGGACATCGCGGCCATCGCCGCGCCCGTGACCAAGGCGGCCACCACCGTCCTGGAGGCGGCCCAGGTCCCCGGCGTCTTCCAGAAGGCCTTCCACCTGATGCGCTCCGGGCGTCCCGGCCCGGTCCTGATCGACCTGCCGGTCGACGTCCAGCTCACCGAGATCGAGTTCGACCCCGAGACGTACGAGCCGCTGCCGGTCTGGAAGCCGGCCGCCACCCGCCGTCAGATCGAGAAGGCGCTGGCCATGATGACCGCCGCCGAGCGGCCGCTGATCGTCGCGGGCGGCGGGGTGATCAACGCCGACGCGGCCGGTCTGCTGGTGGAGTTCGCCGAACTGACCGGCACCCCGGTGGTGCCGACCCTGATGGGCTGGGGAGCCATCCCGGACGACCACGACCTCAACGCGGGCATGGTCGGCCTGCAGACCTCGCACCGCTACGGCAACGCGACCTTCCTGGAGTCCGACTTCGTCCTGGGCATCGGCAACCGCTGGGCCAACCGCCACACCGGCCGGATCGACGTCTACACCGAGGGCCGCACCTTCGTGCACGTCGACATCGAACCCACCCAGATCGGCAAGATCTTCGCCCCCGACTACGGGATCGCCTCCGACGCCGGCGCCGCGCTGCGGCTCTTCGTCGACGTGGCCGCCGAACTCAAGGCCGCCGGCGAACTGCCCGACCGCGGCGCCTGGGCCGCCTCGGCCCGGGAGCGCAAGGCGACCCTGCACCGCCGTACGCACTTCGACGACATCCCCATCAAGCCCCAGCGCGTGTACGAGGAGATGAACCGCGCCTTCGGCCCCGACACCCGCTACGTCACCACGATCGGCCTCTCCCAGATCGCGGGCGCGCAGATGCTGCACGTCTACCGGCCGCGCCACTGGATCAACTGCGGCCAGGCCGGCCCCCTCGGCTGGACCGTGCCGGCCGCCCTGGGCGTGGCGAAGGCCGACCCGGGGACGCCGGTGGTGGCCCTCTCGGGCGACTACGACTTCCAGTTCATGATCGAGGAGCTCGCGGTCGGCGCGCAGCACCGGATCCCGTACGTCCACGTCCTGGTGAACAACTCCTACCTGGGCCTGATCCGCCAGGCGCAGCGGGCGTTCGACATCGACTTCCAGGTCAACCTGGAGTTCGAGAACGTCAACTCGCCCGAGCTGGGCGTCTACGGCGTCGACCACGTCAAGGTCGCCGAGGGCCTGGGCTGCAAGGCGATCCGGGTCACCGACCCGGCCGGGCTCGGCGCGGCCTTCGAGCAGGCCAAGAAGCTCGCGGCCGAGTACCGGGTGCCGGTCGTCGTCGAGGCGATCCTGGAACGGGTCACCAACATCGCCATGAGCGTCACCAACGACATCGGCAACGTCGTGGAGTTCGAGGAGCTGGCCACCGAACCCGGCCACGCGCCCACCGAGATCATCCCGCTCACGGGCACCTGAGCCCGGGCCCGACCGCGCCACCGGCCGCCCCGCCCTGACCTCCCGGGCGCGGCGGCCGGGCTCCACGACCGCCCCGGGGAGGGCCCCGGCGGTTCGCTAGAGCGGCCCGAACAGCCAGTTGCCGGGGGCCTCGGGGTCGGTGCCGATGTAGTAGGCGCGGATGGCCGCCACCAGCTCGGCCGTGCTCACACACCCGTCGCCGTCGGTGTCGATGCGGTTGAAGGCGGCGGCGATGTCCGTGACGGGCGTGTTGAAGGCCCGCTGCAGGACCTCGAACTCCCCGCGCACGACGTGGCCGTCGCCGTCGGTGTCGCACAGATGGGCGACGGCCTCGGCCGCCGGGTGGAAGACCGGGTCGAAGGCCGGTCCCTCGATGAAGGCCTTGGTCATGCCGTGGTGGTACTCCGCGGAGGACAGCCGGCCGTCGCGGTCTCTGTCGGCGTACGCCGCCAGCTCCGCCCAGACGGCGTCGAGCCGTACCGCCACCGCCTTTCCCTTGGGCGAGGTGGGGGACATGCCGAAGCCGTGGATCAGCCGCGCGCCGACGTCCTGGAAGTCGGCGCGCTCGGCATATCCGTTGCCGTCCGTGTCCAGACGGCGGAAGGATTTGTCGAGCTTGCGCTTCAGAAGGGCCGTAGACATCGCTGCGTCCTTGACGTAGTCCTGGGGTTGCCGTACGGAGGGGGAACCTCTCGATACTCCCCCGGGAGCGGCGGTCGCGCGACCCGAGTGACCACGGACGGTGAAGGGCGGGGCTGAGCTCGTCCCGGCTCAGGGCGTGGCGTGCGGGCCCGTCCTGATCAGGACGTCGGCGGCGTCGTTGACCGGCTGCGGCGTGCCGGTGAGGTCCATGACGAAGAGCGGCACCCCCAGCCGGTCCGCGCGCAGCCGCGCGTCATGGGCGTAGCCCGCCAGGGAGAAGAAGGCGCCGGTGGAGTCCTCGTTGAGGCAGTTGAGCCAGAGGGTCTCCACCTCCCGCAGCGGTGTCGGCCGCGTCGTCGGGTCGACCTGGGCCACGACACCCTCACCGCGCAGGTCGATGCCGTTGGCCGAGCGGTCCTCCGCGGAGCGTACGCCCGCGAAGCCGAGCCACTTCAGGTACTGCGCGGCGGCGGCGACCGCGTCCCGCGCGGTACGGATGGTCACCGGCCGGAACGGCGGCCGCGGCGCGGGCGCCACGGGCCCGGGGCCGGCCTGCCGCACCGGCGGGACGGGGCGCCGCTCGGGCATCCGCAGGGCCCGGGTGTCCACCGGCAGCCGGACCACCGCCCCGCAGTCGCAGCCGAGTTCGGGCTGCGGCCACTGCTCGTCGCGGCCGCAGTCCGGGCAGCGCATGGCCACCCAGGAGTCGTCCCAGGACCGGTGGCGGATCTGCAGCGGGATGCCGCCGCGCAGGATCGGCAGGGCCAGCGGTGTGCCGCAGGCGCAGGGGAAGGTGGGTGCGGTGTAGGCGTGCTCCCGGCGGCAGGCCGGACAGCGCACGGGCACGCTCTCTGCCATGGTTCGCGACTCCTGGGCGGTGCGGCGGTGCGGCGGCGCAGGGTGCTCGCCGGGACGGTCCTGCCGTCCATGGTCCCGCAAGGGGAGCCCGTCGCGCACCCGTCTTGCCGTCCCGGTCGCGCCGGTGCACGCAGCCGCCCGGGGACCCGCTCCGCGTCCGGCCCGGCCGCGGAACGGGTCCCCGGGCGGAGACCGGTCCGCGCCGCCTCGACCTACCCCTCAGAAGTTCTCGGCGGCGCGGACGTTCGTGGTTCCGGGCGGCGGCGCCCCATCGGGCGCGACAGGACAGGTCAGGGCGCCGCCGCCCGGAAGTCGGGGGTCAGCCGGTGACCGGGAGACCGGAAAGGCGCTCCACGCCGCGCAGCAGGGCGGAGTGGTCCAGGCCGCCGTCGCCCTGGGCCCGCAGTGAGGCGACGAGGTTCGCCACGACCGAGCCGACGGGCAGTGCGGCGCCGACGTTCCGGGCGGCGTCGGTGACGATGCCCATGTCCTTGTGGTGCAGGTCGATGCGGAAGCCCGGGGCGTACGCGCGGTCGAGGAAGTTGCGCTTCTTGCGGGTCAGCACCGTGGATCCGGCCAGGCCGCCGCCCAGCACCTCCAGGGCCGCGGTGAGGTCGACGCCGGACTTCTCCAGGAAGACCACGGCCTCCGCGCACGCCTGGATATTGACTGCGACGATCAGCTGGTTGGCCGCCTTCACGGTCTGGCCGGCGCCGTGCGGACCGCACAGGACGACGGTCTTGCCGAGGGCGTCGAAAAGGGGCCGCGCCTCGTCGAAGTCGGCCCGCGCCCCGCCGACCATGATCGACAGCACCGCCTCGACGGCTCCCGCCTCGCCTCCGGAGACGGGGGCGTCCAGGACCCGGATGTGCCTTTCGGCCGCGGCCTTCGCCAGGTCGACGGAGGTCTGCGGGGTGATCGACGACATGTCGATCAGGAGCGCGCCCGGCCGGGCGTTCGCCAGGATGCCGTCCTCGCCGTAGGCGACGGCCTCCACCTGGGGGGAGGCGGGGACCATGGTGACGACCACGTCGGCGTCCTTCACGGCTTCCGCGACCGAGGCGGCGGGCGTGCCGCCGGCCGCGGCCAGGCGGTCGAGCTTGTCCTGCTCCAGGGTGTGGCCGGTGACGGAGTACCCGGCCTTGATGAGGTTCTCCGACATCGGGGAGCCCATGATGCCGAGGCCGATCCACGCGACCGCGGGAAGTGTGGTGGTCATGATGTCCTCTCCGGATTACTTGTCGGCGTCGGCGAGCCAGTCGAAGGAGGCGGCGCTGCCCTGCGCGCCCGGCTTGTACTCCAGCCCCACCCAGCCGTCGTAGCCCCGGTCGCGCAGCCGGTCCAGGAGGGCGGACAGCGGCAGGGAACCCGTGCCGGGCGCGCCGCGGCCGGGGTCGTCGGCGATCTGGACGTGGCCGGTGCGGTCCGCGTAGGCGTCGATGACGGCGGGCAGGTCCTCGCCGTTCATCGACAGGTGGTACAGGTCCAGCAGGAACCTTGCGTTGCCCAGGCCGGTCTCGGCGTTGACCTTGTCGACCACCTCGACCGCGGCGGCCGCGCTCACCAGCGGATAGCGCGGCGACTCGGGCTTGTTGAGGGCCTCGACCAGCAACACCGCGCCGACCCGGTCGGCCGCGTGCGCGGCCCGCACCAGGTTCTCCAGGGCGAGTTCGTCCTGCGCATCGGGACTCACGCCGTCCACCCGGTTGCCGTACAGCGCGTTGAGCGCCGTGCAGCCCACCGAGCGGGCGAAGTCGGCGGCGACGTCGATGTTGGCGCGGAAGCGCGCGGACTCCTCGCCCGGCACGGACAGGGCGCCGCGGTCGGGGCCGGGCAGTTCGCCCGCGTAGAAGTTCAGCCCCACCAACTGGGTGCCGGCCCCCTCCAGCGCGCCGCGCAGCGCGTCGAGTTCGGCCTGCGGAGGGGTCGGCATCCGGGTCCACGGCCACCACAGCTCGACCGCGGAGAAGCCGGCCGCGGCGGCCGCCGCGGGGCGCTCCAGGAGCGGGAGTTCGGTGAAGAGGATCGAGAGGTTCACATCGAAGCGCGTGGAGTCGAAGCCCATCACATGCGCCCTTCCGTATTGCGGAAAGTAGTTTCTACTTAACGGAAGACTCCACGAGCCGACGGGCGGCTGTCAAGGGGGATGTCCCGGAAAGCCCCTGACCAGCTAGGTTGTGGACGTGCGCCTGAAACTCGAATTCACCACCGAGCCGTTCGACCTGGACGAGCCCCCGCGGCACGCCGTGGTGGGGCGTGAGGTCCTGGAGGCGGCCGGGCTGGACGCCGTCGACGTCGGGCCCTTCGGCAACTCGGCCGAGGGCGGCACCGAGCAGGTGGTCGCCGTGGTCGGCGATCTGCTGCGGCGCACCCTGGAGGCCGGCGCGACCCGGGTGTCGCTGCAGGTCAACGTCGTGGGGGAGGCGGACCGGTGACCGGGCCGGTCGAGCATCCGCTCAGCGCGGCGATCAAGCCGCTCGCCGACGCCATGGGCGCCGAACTGGTGCCCCCGGGCGAGGCGCGCGGTGACGACGTCGTGCTCAGCTGGGAGGGCGCGCAGGTGGTCGCCGTACGGCTGCCGCACCTCGCGGACTCGCTCGACCACATCCTGGCCGACCTCGAGCGCCGGCACGGCAAGGCGCTGTCCGAGCTCGGGCGCAAGGAGAAGCAGACGGTCGTCCGCATTCTGGAGGAGCGCGGCGCCTTCTCGGTGCGGCACGGGGTGGAGACGGTCGCGTCGGCGCTCGGCGTGAGCCGCTTCACCGTCTACAACTACCTCAACAGGGAGAACGCGGCGAAGGAAGGCCGCTAGCCGTCCCGAGGCGTCCGTCCGGGCGTCATCGGCGCCATTTTTCAACAAACTGTTGACGTCACGTGGTGAGGGCTCCTAGCGTGCCGTTGTGACTTCCAGCCCATCCCCGGGCCTGGCCCGGCTCAACGCCGCCGGCGGACCGGAGGCGGTCGCGCTGCTGCACGAGGTCTGCGCGAGCCGCTCCTGGGGTGCCGCCGTCATGGCGGCCCGCCCGTACGACACCCTCGACGCGCTGCTCGCCGCCTCCGACACCGCGACGGCCGGCCTCACCGCCGGCGACCTGGCCGAGGCGATGGCGGGACACCCGCCGATCGGCCGCCCCCGGCCCGGCGACCCGGTCTCCGCCCGCGAACAGGGCGGGGTGCGGGACTCCGAACGCGAGGAACTGCTCGCACTGAACCTCGCCTACCAGGAGCGGCACGGCCACGTCTTCCTCATCTGCGCCACCGGCAGGACCGGGGAGCAGATGCTGGCCGCGCTCAAGGAGCGCACCGGCAACGACACCGGCACCGAACGCGAGATCGTCCGCACCGAACTGGGGAAGATCAACCGCATCAGGCTCACCCGGCTCGTCGAGACCGCCGCAGAGGACCCCTCATGACCTCCGTCTCCACGCACGTCCTGGACACCAGCGCCGGCCGCCCCGCACGGGGCGTCGCCGTCGCCCTGTCGGTGCGCACCGGGAGCGGGGCCCCCTGGGTGCCGCACGGGGCCTCGGCGACCGACGCCGACGGCCGCTGCAAGGACCTGCCCGACCCGCCGGAGGGCACGAGCCACGTACGGCTGGAGTTCGCCACCGAGCCCTACCTCTCCCGTGAGAGCACCGCCCACCGCAGTCGAGCCGAGGACCAGCAGGACGCCCCCCGCACCAGGGACAGCGGAGCCTTCTTCCCGGAGGTGGCGATCGTCTTCGCCGTCGAGCCGGGCGAGCACTACCACGTACCGCTGCTGCTCAACCCGTTCGGCTACTCCGTATACCGAGGGAGCTAGCACCGACATGTCGCCCACCCGACTCGGCCAGAACCAGTACGGCAAGGCGGAGACCCGCGTCGTCCGCGTCACCCGCGACGGCGGGACCCACCACGTCAGGGACCTCAACGTCTCGGTCGCCCTCTCCGGCGCCATGGACGACGTCCACTACTCCGGCAGCAACGCCGCCGTACTGCCCACCGACACCACCAAGAACACCGTCTTCGCCTTCGCCAAGCAGTACGGCATCGACTCCCCCGAGCAGTTCGGCATCCATCTCGCCCGGCACTTCGTCACGAGCCAGGGGTCCATCGAGCGGGCCAGGATCCGCATCGAGGAGTACGCCTGGGAGCGGATCACGCAGGAGCACTCCTTCGTCCGCGGCGGCCGGGAGACCCGCACCACCGAGGTCACCTTCGACGGCGGGCGGTGGCAGGTCGTCTCCGGACTGAAGGACCTCGTGGTCATGAACACCACCAACTCCGAGTTCTGGGGCTTCGTCAAGGACCGCTACACCACGCTGCCGGAGACCCGTGACCGCGTCCTCGCCACCGAGGTCAGCGCCCGCTGGCGGTTCGGCTGGACCCGCGACGAGGACCCCGCCCCGCCCTGGGAGGAGTCCTGGGCCGAGGTCCGCCGCCACCTCCTCGACGCCTTCGCAGGCACCTACTCGCTCTCCCTGCAGCAGACGCTGTACGCGATGGGCGACCGGGTCGTCGAGCACCGCCCCGAGATCGACGAGGTGCGGCTCTCGCTCCCCAACAAGCACCACTTCCTCGTCGACCTCGAGCCGTTCGGCCTGAAGAACGACACCCCCGACAGCGCGGTGTACTTCGCGGCCGACCGCCCCTACGGCCTCATCGAGGGCACGGTCCTGCGCGCCGGCACCGAGCCCCGCATCCCGGTGACGGACTGAGAGGCCCCGCCATGACCGCCGCAGCAGAGCGCATCGTCATCGAGAACTGCGCCGTCGCCACCGTCGACGCGCACGGCACGGAACACCCGGCCGGCCACGTCGTCGTCGCCGGCAACCGCATCGAGTCCGTCGGCGCGGGCCCCGCCCCCGCCGCACTCGACGGCGTCGTACGGAGGGTGGACGGCACCGGTCACCTGCTCACCCCCGGCCTGGTCAACACCCACCACCACTTCTACCAGTGGCTCACCCGGGGCCTGGCCACCGACCACAACCTCTTCGACTGGCTCGTCGCCCTCTACCCCGTCTGGGCCCGCATCGACGAGCGGATGACCCACGCGGCCGCCCAGGGCTCCCTGGCGATGATGGCCCGCGGCGGGGTCACCACCGCCATGGACCACCACTACGTCTTCCCGCGCGGCACCGGCGACCTGTCCGGCTCCATCATCCGGGCCGCCTCGGACATGGGCGTGCGCTTCACCCTCGCCCGCGGCTCGATGGACCGCGGCGAGTCCGACGGCGGCCTGCCCCCGGACTTCGCCGTCGAGAGCCTCGACGAGGCGCTCGTCGCCACCGAGGAGACGATCGACCGGCACCACGACGCCTCCCCCGACGCCATGACGCAGATCGCCGTCGCGCCGTGCTCGCCGTTCTCGGTCTCCACCGAACTGCTGCGCCAGGGCGCCGGACTCGCCCGGCGCAAGGGCGTGCGGCTGCACACCCACGGCAGCGAGACGGTGGAGGAGGAGCAGTTCTGCAAGGAGCTGTTCGGCATGGGGCCGACGGACTACTTCGAGTCCACCGGCTGGCTCGGCGAGGACGTGTGGATGGCGCACTGCGTCCACATGGGCGACTCGGACATCGCCGCCTTCGCCCGCACGCGGACCGGTGTCGCCCACTGCCCCTCCTCCAACGCACGCCTGGCCGCCGGCATCGCCCGCGTCCCCGACATGCTCGCCGCCGGCGTCCCGGTCGGCCTCGGCGTGGACGGCACCGCGTCCAACGAATCGGGCGAGCTGCACACCGAGCTGCGCAACGCGCTGCTCATCAACCGCCTCGGCGCCCACCGCGAGGCCGCACTGACCGCCCGTCAGGCACTGCGGCTGGGCACGTACGGCGGCGCCCAGGTACTCGGCCGGGCCGCGGAGATCGGTTCCCTGGAGCCGGGCAAGCTCGCCGACCTCGTCCTGTGGCGGATGGACACCCTCGCCCACTCCTCGATCGCCGACCCGGTCACCGCGCTGGTCCTCGGAGCGGCGGCCCCCGTCACCCTCTCCCTGGTGAACGGCCGGCCGGTGGTGGAGGACGGCCGGCTCGTCACCGCCGACGAGCAGGCCATCGCGCGCGCCACCCGTGACGAGGCCCGGCGGCTCGCGCGGATCGCGGGCCTGGCGGGATGACCGCCGCGGTCCTGCGCTGACCCCGGCCGGGGGAGGGACGGCCCCCCGGCCGGTGCCGGGCCCCGCCCTGCCCGGGCGGGGCCCGGCGTTCGGCGTTGCCCCGGCCGCCTGCGCCCGGGCCGCTTGTGCCCGGTCTAGCGGGCCGCGGGGCCGCGGCCCTGGGAGCGGCCCTGGGCCTCGCGCCGGACGGCGCCGCCGCGGGCGACGGTGTAGAGGTCCGTCGGCACCGGCCAGCCCTTCTGCCCGGCGTGGTCGCCGTTGAGCCTGCGGGCCCACTTGCTGTAGTCGGTCTCCAGACCGTTCCCGGTGATGCGGATGCCGGGCGGCACCATCCGGGCGGCGCCCGAGGCCGGCTCGGCCACGGTGTGCCGCAGGGTGACGAACAGGGCCTGGTTGGCGGGGTGGTCGGGTCCGGCGTCCAGGTGCAGGGCGACGACCTCCCGGCGCACCGGCAGCCAGAGCCGCAGCGCGGCCCGGGCCGACCGGGGAAGCGTGAACTCCTGCCGGGTCGCGGCGGTCCGGCCGGGCAGGTTCACGGTGAGCCGGATGCGGGACTCCTGCCCGGACAGGTCGGTGACGTCGGCGGCCACCAGGCCCTCGCGGGGCACCGCCGTCGCCCACAACACCTCCAGCGCCGCCAGCAGCCGCAGCCGGTACGGCTCGCGGCGCGGCTCCACGGGGGTGCTCAGCGCCCGGCGCAGCACGATGTGCCCGGTGAAGTCCAGGGGCTCCTTGGTGTGCTTGGACCACGGGCGCATCCCGCGGGCCTGCCACCCGAACGGGGGGCGCCCGGCCGCCCGGTTGAGGTCGGCGATGCCGTCCATGATGTCGCGCTGGCTCGCCGGGGTGAGCTCCCTGCCGACCTGCCCGGCCCGGGTGCGGTACAGGCCTGCCGCGATGCGGCCGAGCACGGTCTCCGGCCGGCCGGGGTGGCCGAGGACTGCGTCGTCGAACAGGTCGTCGAGGCTGCGCAGCGCCTGCGACGGTACGTCAGCGGCCGCCCGTTCCAGCACGGCGGTGGCCTTTCTCAGCCGTTCCTCCCGGGAACGGGACGTGGCGATGTGCGGGTCGGCCAGGGCACGTTCCAGGACGGCGCGGAGCTGGCGGAGGGCGGGCGCGTTCACGGCAGCAGGGTAGGGGCCGACGCTGACAGACGGGTGGAGAAAAGTAATGCGAGGGTCGAGAACACCGCGCGCCGCGGGCGCCCCAGGCCATGGAGCCGGGCGGTTCAGTCCCGGCAGACCGCCAGGAGCGCCATGTCGTCGCTGCGGGGGCCGCCGGTGTGCGCGTGGACGTCGTCCAGGAGGGCGTCGAGCAGTTCGGCGGGGCCGGTGAACGGCACCCCGGCCAGCCGGGTGACGGGGTCGTAGAAGGTGCCGTCGGCGTCGCGCGCCTCGGTCACGCCGTCGGTGTGCATCAGCAGGGCCGAGCCGGGCGGGAAGGGGACCGTGTCGGCCTCGTCGGTCACGTCGCCGAGGCCCATGCCCAGGGGCAGGGCGTGACCGGCGGGTTCGGCGTAGCGCACGGTGCCGTCGTGCAGGACCAGCGGGGGCGGGTGGCCGCGGTTGACCAGGCGCAGTGCGGTGCCGCCGGGCGGGAACTCGGCGAGGACGGCGGTGGCGAACCACTCCAGGCGGTCCATGCCCTCGCGGCGTTCGGCCTCGCGCCACAGCGCCCGGTCCATCCGTGTCGCCACCCCGGCGAGGGTGGGTTCCTCGTCGGCGGCCATGCGGAACGCGCCGAGCACCACGGTGGCCGCCTCCACGGCCGCCATGCCCTTGCCGCGCACGTCGCCCATGATGCAGCGCAGCCCGTAGGGCGTTTCCTGGACGGCGTAGAGGTCGCCGCCGATCTCCGCCTCGGCCTCCGCGGTCTCGTAGCGGGCGGCGATGCGGTACGGCCCGACGCGCCGCGGTGGTTCGGGCAGCACGGCCCGTTGCACGGCGGCGGCGACGCTGCGTGCGGAGCGCAGCCGGACGTCCCGGATGTGGAGCAGGCGGTTGATGAACACGGCGACGACGGCGACCGCGCTGATCGACAGCAGTTCGCTGATGCCGCCGGGGCCGCTGATGTAGCCGAAGTGGCTGAGGATGCCCGCGTCGGCGGCGACGGCGCCGAGCCCGACCAGCACGGTGCCGGTCAGGGACATCAGGGGGGCCGCGAGCATGGGGGCCACGGAGTAGAAGGCGGTGGCGCTGAACTGGGCGGGGGTCAGGTAGTCGACCAGGAAGCCGCCGACGAGCAGCACGACGGGGAGCAGCCGGACGTACCGCAGTACGTCGCGTCCTTCGTCGGTGAGGTCCTCGCCCCCACTCGCCACGCGTGTGCTCCTGCCGTCGCTCTCGGGTCGCCGGACTGGGTCCAAGGGTCCCCGTGGTCCCGTCGCCGGGCCAGCCATGGCGGTCCCCGCGGGTGAACGGCGGGGTGGCCGCCGGGCTCCGGGTAGCGCGCCGCGGCCGCTCGGGCGAGGCTGGGGGCACGACCCGTGAGCACAGGGAGCAGCAGCGATGATCCGCACCGACGCCCTCAACGAGCCGGCCGTCCGCGCCTTCGTCTCGGCGGTGAACGCCGGGGACCGCGAGGCCTTCGAGGCCGCGCTCGCCGAGAACGCGACGATGTCCGACGACGGCTCCGACCGCAATCTGAAGGAGTGGGCGGACCGCGAGATCTTCGAGTCCCACGGTCACATGGACGTGCAGTCCCAGGACTCGGCGGGGCTCACCCTGATCGCCGACTACCGCAACGACGCGTGGGGCGAGATGCGTACCAAGTGGCGCTTCACCGTGGACGACGGCAAGGTCAGCCGTTTCGACACCGGCCAGGCCTGAGCGGGCCGGCCGGACGGTTCAGCCGCCCGTCCCTTCGCGGTACGCCAGCAGGTAGCGCCAGAACAGCAGGCGTCGGATGCGGCTGCCCGGCAGCAGTTGTGCCGCTTCGGTGCGGATCTGCGGCAGGGGTGTGCCCGGTGGGTGTACGGGTGCCCGGACCGGTTGCGGGTGGTGGCCGCGGATCCGGTCGGCGGTGGCGACGGCGAGCCGGGCGGCGGCGTTGACGGGGACGGCGGCCAGGCTGACCGCCCAGTCGGCGGGGGTGCGCTCGGGGTAGCAGCCCAGGACGAGCAGGGTCCCGCCGGGGGCGAGCGCGGCGCGCAGCGCGGTGACCGTGTCGAACGGTACGTGGTGCAGGCTGGCCAGGCTGGTGATGAGGTCGTAGTGGGCCGTGGGGAGGTCCACGCGGGTGATGTCGGCGACGCGGAAGGTGACCCCGGGCGCGGTCCCGGCCGCGGCCACGGCTTCCGGGGAGGCGTCGATCGCGTCGACCCGCAGTCCGCGGGCGGCCAGGCGGCGGGCGAAGCGGCCGGTGCCGCATCCGACGTCCAGGGCGGTGAGGGCGCCGGGCGGGACCTTGCGCAGGAGCAGCCGGTGGTAGTGGTCGTTGTGGTCAAAGGGCATGTGGCGTGCCCCTCCAGGCCATGCGGTCGGGGAAGAGTTCGGCCGTGCCCTTGGCGACGGCGCGCAGCGGGACGCCGGCCTCGGCCGCGTACCGCGTCTTCATGTCGAGGCGGCCGGAGTCGGCCGTCGCTGCGGCCGGTTCGCTGCCCTCGGCGGCCCCGAGGCTGAGCATGGGGTACGGGCCGGGGATGGGCCCGTCCGCCTCGAAGTCCACCGGGATGTGCAGGCTGGGCCGCACGGCGCGCGGTCGTGGTGCTGGCATGCCGACGATCATGCCAGCGCCCCCTGGACCGGTGCGTGTGTTTTCCCGGGACGGCCGGCACGTGCGGCGGGGGTGACGCGCGGGGCCCCGACGGGTGCGGCCGGGGTCCCGCGCGGGAGGGTCAGTCGAGCAGTTCGTACGCGGGCAGGGTGAGGAAGTCGACGTAGGTCTCGTCGAGCGCCGTCTTCAGCAGCAGGTCGTGGGCCTGCTGCCAGCGGCCCGCGGCGAAGGCCTGTTCGCCGATGTCCTCGCGGATGGCGGCGAGTTCCCGGCCGGCCAGGGAGCGTACGAGGTCGGCGGTGGCCTTCTCGCCGTTGTCGGCGAAGACGACGCCCGCGTTGACCCACTGCCAGATCTGGGAGCGGGAGATCTCGGCGGTGGCGGCGTCCTCCATGAGGTTGAAGATGGCGACGGCGCCCATGCCCCGCAGCCATGCCTCGATGTAGCGGGTGCCGACCTGGACGGCGTTGCGCAGTCCCTCGTAGGTGGGCTTCGCCTCCAGGGAGTCGACGGCCAGCAGGTCGGCGGCGGTGACGTGGACGTCCTCGCGCAGCCGGTCCTTCTGGTTCGGCCGGTCGCCGAGGACGGCGTCGAAACAGGCGCGGGCGATCGGCACCAGGTCGGGGTGGGCGACCCAGGAGCCGTCGAAGCCGTCGTGGGCCTCGCGGTCCTTGTCGGCCTTGACCTTCTCGAAGGCGACCGCGTTGACCTCGGCGTCGCGCCGGGAGGGGATGAAGGCGGCCATGCCGCCGATGGCGTGGGCGCCGCGCTTGTGGCAGGTGCGGACCAGTAGTTCGGTGTAGGCGCGCATGAAGGGCGCGGTCATCGTCACGGCGTTGCGGTCGGGCAGGACGAAGCGCTCGCCGGCGTCGCGGAAGTTCTTGACGATGGAGAACAGGTAGTCCCAGCGGCCCGCGTTGAGGCCGGAGGCGTGGTCGCGCAGCTCGTGGAGGATCTCGTCCATCTCGAAGGCCGCGGTGATCGTCTCGATGAGGACGGTGGCGCGGATAGTGCCCTGTGCGATGCCCAGGTGGTCCTGGGCGAAGACGAACACGTCGTTCCACAGGCGGGCTTCGAGGTGGGACTCGGTCTTGGGGAGGTAGAAGTAGGGGCCCTTGCCCTTGGCGAGCAGGCGCCGTGCGTTGTGGAAGAAGTACAGGCCGAAGTCGACGAGGGCGCCGGGGACGGGCTCGCCGTCGACGGTCAGGTGGCGCTCGTCGAGGTGCCAGCCGCGGGGGCGGGTGACGACGGTGGCGAGTTCCGTATCGTCCCGCAGGGCGTAGGTCTTGCCCTCGGGGGAGGTGAAGTCGATGCGGCGTTCGTAGGCGTCGATGAGGTTGACCTGGCCCCCGATGACGTTCTCCCAGGTGGGGGCGGAGGCGTCCTCGAAGTCGGCGAGCCAGATCCGCGCGCCGGAGTTGAGGGCGTTGATGGTCATCTTGCGGTCGGTGGGGCCGGTGATCTCCACCCGGCGGTCGTCGAGCGCGGCGGGGGCGTCGGCGACGCGCCAGTCGCCCTCGCGGATGTGGGCGGTCTCCGGGAGGAAGTCCAGGGTGCCGGTGCGGGCGATCTCGGCGCGGCGGTCCTTGCGCTTGGCGAGGAGTTCGGCGCGGCGGGGCGCGAACCGGTGGTGCAGTTCGGCGAGGAAGGCGAGCGCCGCGTCGGTGAGCACCTCCTCCGCGCGCTCGACGGGGGGTGCGGTGTCGGCGACGACGGCGTGCGGTGCGGTCCCTGGTGCGGACATGAACCTGACTCTCCTCTTGCCGATGAGGGGTGCCGTGCGGCCGGGGGAGCCGGGCGGCCACCGCGCTCCGGCCCTGGCACGGGGTGCCGGACGGGGCGGTTTTCGGCTGCGAGGCGCGCCGACCGTACGGGCGCTTCTGCTGGGTGGAGCATAGTTTTTGCATGGTGGAAGTTCAACGTTTTGTGGCACCCGGTGCAGGGGGCTCCGGCGGGTGCGCCAGCAGCCACAGGTCGTCGGGGGTGTCGATGTCGGCGGGGACCGCGACGTCCCCGCACTCGACGCGTGCGATCGCCTCCTCGTGCCGCCTCAGGTAGGAGCGTGCCCCCTGGTCCCCGGCCGCACTCGCGGCGATCGCCGCCCAGTGGGCCGCGCCCAGCAGGATCGGGTGGCCCCGCCTGCCGCCGTACGTGGCGCAGGCGAGGGTGCGCGGCGAGGCGTAGGCGGCCACCACCCGGGCCACCGCCGCGGCGCCGATCCCGGGCTGGTCCACCAGTGCCACGACCACGGCCGGCGCGCCGGTGCCCGCCAGTGCCTCCAGGCCGGCGCGCAGCGAGGAGCCCATGCCCTGCTCCCAGTGCGGGTTCACGGTGACGGCGTAGTCGTCCAGGGCGGCCTGTCGGCGCACCTGCGCGGCGGCCGCGCCCAGCACGATGTGCACCGGGTCGCAGCCGCCGGCGCGCAGGGCCCGCGCCGCGTGCTCGACCAGCGGCCGGCCGTCGTACTCCAGCAGTGCTTTCGGGCAGCCGCCCAGCCGCCTGCCCCCGCCGGCCGCCAGCAGCAGCCCGGCGATGGCGCCCGTGCCCGCGTCGCGTTCCATGCCCCCTGGATACCGTGGACGGGGAGCGGGGGAAAGGACCGGCCATGACGCGCTGGATCATCGCCGTACGTCACGGCGAGAGCGAGGCGAACGCGGCCTTCGCCCGCGGCAGGTCCCTGGACGGGGTCAGGGACGCCGACGTGGCGCTGACCGCGCTCGGGCGGGAGCAGTCGGCCCGGCTCGGCCGCGACCTGCTGGCCCTGCCGGGCGCCGAGGCGCCCGGCCGCGTGCGCTGCTCACCCTTCGAGCGGGCCCGGCAGACCCTGCGCGCCGTCGAGGAGGCCGGTACGGCCGCGGGCCGCGAACGCCCGCCCGTCACCTACGACGAACGCCTCCGGGACCGCGGCATGGGCCTGCTGGAACTGCTCACCCCGCAGGGGGTCCGCGAGCGCTTCCCCGAGGAGGCGCGGCGGCGCGAGCGCGAGGGCGAGGCGGCCTACCGCCCGCCGGGCGGGGAGTCGCCGCGGGACGTCGAGGCCCGCGTCGGGGACTTCCTTGCGGACGCCGTCGCCCGTCCGGGGCCGCCCCTGCTGCTCGTCACGCACGACGCGGTGGTGCTGGCGCTGCGCCGGCTGCTCGGGCCCCCGCCGCCGGGTGACGCGCGCGTGGTCAACGCCTCGATGGCCCGGTGGCGGCGTGACGGCGCGGGGCACTGGGAACTCGTTGACTGGAACCGAACCGCGGCCCCCGGACGTTAATGTCGGCAAGTCGTCACGTGAGGCAGGAAGTTACGGCGGATTTCGCTCTCCGTATAGCGGGGGAAGCGCTCCGTCGCGTTTACTGTCCTCCCCGATACGGCGGACCGGATGGGGCCGGCCGTCCATGGGAATCACCGGGGGCCTACCTGTGGGGGACGTATCTGTGGTGAAGGACATGGCCGCCCGCGCGGCGGTCGACGACGAGGGGACCCTCGATCCGAGGGTGACCGCCCTGCGGGCCGCGGTCGCCCGGTGTCGCCGTGAACTCGCCGGGTACCGCGCCAACTTACCGGACCGGCACATCGCCGAGGACGAGCTCTCCGCGCTGGCCGCCGCCGCGACCGCCGGCGTCCCGGACGTCCTGCGGCTGCGTCGCGGCCTACTCGCGATCGCCGGGGCGCTCGGCTCCGTCAGCGCCCTGGCCGGTGCCCTCACCGAGGTCCGGCGGGCGATCGAGCTGTTCGGCACCCCGCGTCCCGAGTGACGCGGGGTGCCCGCGGGGCCGGTCAGCCGAGCTCGGCCAGCCGGGGGACGGCCGGCGCGCAGTGGCTGTCGATCCAGCCGGCCGGTTCGGCGTCCGGCGGGACCACGATGACCGTGTCGATGCCGAGTTCGGCGTAACCGGCCATCTCGGCGACGAAGGCGTCGGTGTCGCCGGCGCGGAGGGAGTCGCCGACGAAGAGCATGGTCTTGCGGATCCGCGCGTAGTCGCGTCCGGCCTCGTCGCAGTGCGCGCGCAGCACGTCCAGCTTGTGCGCGACGTCGGCGGTCGAGGAGGCGAAGAGGTTGCAGGCGTCCGCGTACCGGGCGACCAGGCGGAGCGTCTTCCGCTCGCCGCCGCCCCCGATCATGATCTCGGGGCGGGGGGTGCTCACCGGGGGCGGCGTGCAGCGGGTCTCGGCCAGTGAGTAGTGCGTGCCCTTGAAGGGGCCGTCGTCGTCCTGGTCCCACATCTGCAGGCAGATCCGCAGCGTCTCCTCCAGCCGCTCGAAGCGCTCCGCGAGCGGCGGGAAGGGCACGCCCAGGCCCAGGTGCTCACGCTCGTACCAGGCCGCGCCGAGGCCCAGGGTCGCCCGGCCGCCCGACAGTACGTCGAGGGTGGTCGCGATCTTCGCCAGCAGGCCGGGATGGCGGTAGGTGATCCCCGTGACGAGGACGCCCAGCCGTACGGAGGAGGTGCGGGCGGCGAGGAAGCCCAGCGTCGTGTAGGCCTCCAGCATCGCCGCCTCGGCGCCCCCGTTGTTCTCCATCTGGAAGTAGTGGTCCATCACCGACAGCCAGCCCGCGCCGGCCGACTCGGCGGCCTCGCCGGCCGCCGCGAGCGCGGGCGCGAGCCCGGCGGGTCCCTGGGGATGGTCGAATTTCGTGAGGTGCAGGCCCAGTTGCATGGTTCTCCCCGTCCGGGGTCGTGGTCGCTACGGTAGGACCGTAGGCCTTGGAGTGCGCTCGAGGTCAAGCCGCCGTGGGACCGCCGTGAGGTGCCCCGAGCCGCCCTGGGCGGGCCCTCGCACCGGTTCCGCGCCGGCCGGGCCGGCGCATCCGCGTCGGCTCGACGTCGCGCGCGAGGGCCTGGGCGAGCGGCATCCGCAGCGTGAGCGCGATGGGTGCGACCCCGATGGCCGCGACGCCGGCCCCGCCGCTCGGCGGCACCGTGTCCGGCGGCGCGGCCTCACGCGGTGCCGGCGGCGCCCCGGCGCGAGCACCAGGAGGGCGGCCAACGCGGGCACCGTCACCGCCCGCACGGCACCGGACCCGAGGGGTGGAATCGTGACGCCCCGCCTTAGGCGGCGCCGTTGCTGGCCAGCGCGGACGACAGTTGCCGTGCCACACCGTGCAGCACCGGCACGATCTTCTCCGTGGCCGCCTCGGTCAACCGTCCGGCGGGTCCGGAGATGGAGATGGCGGCGGCCGTGGGGGAGTCGGGGACGGTGACCGCCAGGCAGCGGACCCCGACCTCCTGCTCGTTGTCGTCCACGGCGTAGCCCTGGCCGCGGATGTGCTCCAGTTCCGCGAGGAAGGCGTCCGGGTCGACGATGGTCCGCTCGGTGGCCGCCGGCATCCCGGTGCGGGCCAGCAGGGCACGTACCTCCTCCGGCGGGACGTGCGCCAGCAGGGCCTTGCCGACGCCGGTGGAGTGCGGCAGGACGCGCCGTCCGACCTCGGTGAACATCCGCATCGAGTGCCGCGAGGGGACCTGGGCGACGTAGACGACCTCGTCCCCGTCCAGGAGCGCCATGTTGGCGGTCTCGCCGGTCGCCTCGACCAGTTCCGCCAGGTAGGGGCGGGCCCAGGTGCCCAGGAGGCGGGCCGAGCTCTCGCCGAGGCGGATCAGCCGGGGTCCCAGCGCGTAGCGGCGGTTGGGCTGCTGGCGCACGTAGCCGCAGTCGACCAGGGTGCGCATCAGACGGTGGATCGTGGGCAGGGGCAGCCCGCTGCTCGCGGACAGTTCGCTGAGGCCCACCTCCCCGCCCGCGTCGGCCATCCGCTCCAGCAGGTCGAAGGCGCGTTCGAGGGACTGCACGCCCCCGGCGCGGTCTGACGCCACGTTTCCTCCCCAGGCGGACGGTGTAGTGGTGCAGCCTACCGACCCTGACCAGGCATGCGATCGCCGTTCGGGGCGGTCGTGGGCGCGGCGGTGGCCGGTGGGCGTGGAAAACGCATTCCATTGGGTGGAATTCTCCAACTGTACTGCCGGAGCCTCCCGTGGTGCCCGGGCAGGGGTTGACGCGGGCTCGCGCGCGAGCGGAGGATGCATTTCAACAGAACGTTGAATTTCTGTGGGACGCCGGTGGAAGGGGAACGCGTGTCCGAGGCCGCTGACGGGATCGAACTGGTGCTGCGTTCACCACGGGTGGTCACACCGCAGGGCGAGCGCCCCGCCGACGTGGCCGTCGCCGGCGGCCGGATCGCCGCCGTCCTGCCGTACGGGACCGAGCCCCCTCCCGGCGCCCGCCTGGTCGACCTCGGCGCGGACGCCCTGCTCCCCGGCCTGGTCGACACCCACGTGCACGTCAACGACCCCGGCCGCACCGAGTGGGAGGGCTTCGAGACCGCCACCCGGGCCGCCGCCGCCGGCGGCGTCACGACGCTGGTCGACATGCCGCTCAACAGCGTCCCCCCGACCACCACCACCGCCCACCTGGAGGTCAAGCGCGCGACCGCCCGCGGCCGGATCCACACCGACGTCGGCTTCTGGGGCGGCGCCGTCCCCGGCAACACCAAGGACCTGCGCCCGCTCCACGACGCCGGGGTCTTCGGCTTCAAGTGCTTTCTGCTGCCCTCCGGCGTCGAGGAGTTCCCGCAGCTCGCCCCGGCCGAACTGGAGGAGGCGATGCGCGAGATCGCCCGCTTCGACGGGCTGCTGATCGTCCACGCCGAGGACCCCCGGCTCATCGACCGCGCCCCGCAGCCCTCCGGGCCCGCGTACGCCGGCTTCCTCGCCTCCCGCCCCCGCGCCGCCGAGAACGCCGCCGTCGAGTCGCTGATCGCCCTCGCCCGCCGCCTGGACTGCCGGGTGCACGTCCTGCACCTGTCCTCCGCCGAGGCCCTGCCCCTGATCGCCGCCGCCCGCCGCGACGGCGTACGCCTGACGGCCGAGACCTGCCCGCACTACCTGACGCTCACCGCCGAGGAGGTCCCGGACGGCGCGACCCAGTTCAAGTGCTGCCCGCCGATCCGCGAGGCGGGCAACCGGGAGGCCCTGTGGCAGGGCCTGCTCGACGGCACCCTCGACTGCGTCGTCTCCGACCACTCGCCCTCCACCGTCGACCTCAAGCACCTCGACACCGGCGACTTCGGCGCCGCCTGGGGCGGGATCTCCTCCCTCCAGCTCGGCCTGCCCGCGATCTGGACCGAGGCCCGCCGGCGTGGCGCCACGCTCGCCGACGTGGTCCGCTGGATGGCGCGGGGCCCGGCGCGCCTGGCCGGACTCACCACCAAGGGCGCCGTCGCGCCCGGCCACGACGCCGACTTCGCCGTCCTGGCGCCCGACGAGAGCTTCACCGTGGACCCGTCGGCGCTGCACCACCGCAACCGGGTCACCGCCTACGCGGGCCGCACCCTCCAGGGGGTCGTACGGAGCACCTGGCTGCGCGGCGAGCGGATCGCCGACCACGGCACCCCGGCCCACCCCTCCGGCCGCCTCATCGCAAGGGAGAACGCGTGACCGCCACACCCCGGTACACCGGCGCCGCCCAGCCGTACCCCGGAGGGGACCCCTACGCCGACTACCGCGGCGCCGACCTGCCCTTCACGGGCCTCGTCGACCTCGCCGACCGGCGCCTGGGCGCCGGGGTGATCGCCGCCAACGACGAGTTCTTCGCCGAGCGGGAGAACCTGCTCGTCCCCGGACGCCCCGAGTTCCGCGCCGAGCACTTCGGCCACAAGGGCCAGGTCATGGACGGCTGGGAGACCCGCCGCCGCCGCGGCACCGACGCCGCCGACCCGCACCCCGCCGACGCCGACCACGACTGGGCACTGATCCGCCTGGCCGCCCCCGGGGTCGTGCGCGGCCTGGTCGTGGACACCGCCCACTTCCGCGGCAACCACCCCCAGCAGATCGCCGTCGAGGCCACCTGCGCGCCCCTGGCCGCCGCGCCCGCGGACCTCCTCGCCGACGGCGTGCGGTGGACGGAACTCGTGCCCCGCACGGCCGTCGGCGGCCACGCCGCCAACGGCTTCGAGGTGGCCGTGGAGCGCCGCTTCACCCACCTGCGGCTCAAGCAGTTCCCCGACGGCGGCATCGCCCGGCTCCGCGTCCACGGCGAGGTCGTCCCCGACCCGGCGTGGCTGACCGCGCTCGGCACCTTCGACCTGGTCGCGCTGGAGAACGGCGGCACCGCCGAGGACGTCTCCGACCGCTTCTACTCCTCCCCGCTCAACCCGATCCTGCCGGGCACGTCCCGCCGCATGGGCGACGGCTGGGAGACCCGCCGCCGCCGCGACAAGGGCCACGACTGGGCGCGCTACCGCCTCGCCGGGCAGGGCGTCGTCCGCGCCGCCGAGATCGACACCGGCTACTACAAGGGCAACGCCCCCGGCTGGGCCGCCCTGCTCGGCCGCGACGGCGAGGACGGCGAGTGGTTCGAGATCCTGCCCCGCACCCCCCTGCAGCCCGACACCGTCCACCGCTTCCTGGTCGACGTCCCGCCCGCCACCCACGTACGCCTGGAGACCTACCCCGACGGCGGCATCGCCCGGCTGCGCCTGTGGGGCTCGCTGACCGACGCGGGCGCCGACCGCCTCACCCGGCGGTGGGACACCCTGGCCTGACGGGCTTCACGAGGCGGCGGGCACGAGCCGCACCAGACCGAGCGAGGTGCGGTCGCCGGCCCTCGTCTGGAAGGCGCGTACCGCCCAGTGCCCGGGAGGCAGCGGGACGGGGGCCTGTTCGGGCCTGCCTCCGCCGGGGTATTCCACGCCCAGCAGGCCCCCCGCCTCGGCGGAGTCCATGAGCACCGCGGGCCCGTCGGTCCGCCACGTCCCGGACGCCTCCCACTCGACGGCGGGATCGGCGAGAACCGCCTCGGCCGCCGCGACCAGTTCGGCCTCGGAGTCGGCGCCGCCCCAGCGCAGGAAGGCCCGGTGCGCCGGGAGGTAGCACGTCCTGGCGGGCATGTCCCCGAGGACCAGCCCCTGTCCGCCGTCACGGCCGACGGGGATCACCCCCGCGAGGTCGTCCACGGCGCAGGCCCGGTCGTAGTCGTCGGGGACGTCCCCGTCACCGACGACCATCCCCTGCTCCGTGCAGCCGCCCCAGGCGGACAGGGCGGAGACGGGAACGACGATCAGCGGGCCGCCCATCGACTCCACCCACGCGGGGGCAGGCCGGGGCGCCGCGGAGACGTCGGGCGTGAAGGCGTCCATGGCGTGAGTATGGCGCGCGGCGCCGACAGTGCGCCCCCTCCGGGGCCCCGGTGCCCCGGAGGGGGCGCTGGTGCCGCGCGGCACCGGCGTCTGCCTCGTACGCCGGCGCCGCGCGGGGTCGGTCAGCCCGCCGGTGTCAGCCGGAAGGACTGCGCGGCGGTGCCGTTGCAGGTGTACTGCTGCAGCAGGGCGCCGTCGGCCGTCGAGGCCGCCGTGACGTCCAGGCACTTGCCGCTGTGCCGGGCCGTGAGGACGTACGACCCGTCCGCCTGGAGCACCGGCTTCCACTGCTGGTTGGCGCCCGAGGACCACTGCCAGGTCTGCACCGGCACGGAGTCAGCCGTCGCCGACGCCCCGCCGGTGACGTCCCAGACCTGCTCGGTGGCGGTCGCGTTGCGGTTCGCCACCCGGTAGTAGCCGCCGTCGGTCGGGCGGAACTGCCACTGCTGGTTGGCCTGCCCGGCGACGCAGCTCCACTGCTGCACCGCGGTGCCGTTGGCGGTGCCCCGGTCCTTGGCGTCCACGCACTTGCCGGAGCCGGCGCCGGCCACCTGGTACCAGGCGGAGGTGCTGATGCCGTCCCCGTCGCCGCCCCCGCCGCCGGTCGGCGCACCGGACCAGGTGAACGTGGTCGTGGCGCGGGCGGGCAGGCTGTACGAGAAGTGCTGCCCGGCCTCGCGGACCGTGACCTGCTGGGCGGACGACGAGGAGTTGTGGGTGACCAGCACCCGCTGCCCGTCGGTGTTGACGAAGGCCGTGTTCCACACCGGGTCGGTGGCGTTGCTGCCGATCCGCACCGCGCCCGCGCGGGCGAACTTCGTCAGCTGGCCCATCGTGTAGTACTCGACGGTGTAGTCGACCTGCCCGCTGCGCGCGTCGCCGTTGTGCACCGTGATCAGGCCGGTGCAGGTGCCGCAGCCGCCCGCGTGCGGGCCCATCGCCTGGTCCAGTGCCAGCGACCACTTCACGTAGGAGCGGGCCCAGTTGCGGGTGAAGCCGGTGATGTCGCGCAGGTCCTCCAGCTGCTGGTCGGTGACCCAGGTGCCGCCGGAGTGCTCGGTCTCGTACTGTGCCACGCCCGGGTACTGGCTCTGGACGGTGCTGCCCAGCGCGTAGTTCGGCGGGGTGGGCGCGTAGCCGTGCCAGGCGACGCCGCCGAAGAGCGGGTCGCCGCGCAGGGCGGCGTCGGCGAGCTGGCCGGCGCCGGTGGTGTTCCAGTCGCCGTGGTTCCAGTCGTGGATCAGCGCCTTGGTGGTGATCCCGGCCGAACGGAACGCCGGGAAGAGGTGGTTCTTGGTGAAGTCCAGCAGCGTGGCCGCCGTCCACTCCATCGTGGGGTAGCCGCTGTTCGCGCCGCAGCACTGCGGCTCGTTCTGCACCGAGACGTAGTCGACGTGGACGCCGCGCTGCTCGTACGCCTGCAGGTACTTCACGAAGTACTGCGCGTAGGTGTCGTAGAACTCCGGCTTCAGCTTGCCCATCTGGGTCAGCTTGCCGTTGTCCTTCATCCACGCCGGCGCCGACCACGGCACCGCCATGATCTTCAGTGCCGGGTTGAGCTGCCGCGCCTGCTGGGTCAGCGGCAGGACGTCGGCCAGGTCCCGGGAGATGGAGAAGTCCGACAGGTCGCAGCAGGTGTCGTCGTACGTGTAGTGGCTGCGCGCGATGTCGGACGCGCCCATCGGGTTGCGCAGGAAGCCCAGGCCGATGCCCTCCGTGGGGGAGAACAGCTTGCGCATGGTGGCGTCACGGGTGGCCGCCGGCAGGGCGCCGGAGGAGTTCATCAGCCAGGCGGCGCTGTCGGTGAAGGACGCCCCGCCGCCCTCGAAGGGCTGGTAGCGGGCGGCGGGGTCCACCGTGATGACCGTGCCGCCGCTGCCGTTGCCCGCCTCGAAGGCGGCCGGGGTCTGCGCCTGCAGGCCCTTGACGACGGTCCTGCCGTCGGAGGTGATGGTCATGGTGACCTGGACGGCCGTGGCGGCGGCCGCTCCCGGTCCGGCGAGCACCAACCCGGCTAACGCCGCGGCGACCGCCGCGAGCACGGCGACCAGGCGTCTGACGTGGGAGGAGTGTGGCATCGCGGATCTCCTGTGTGGGGGGTGGAGACGGGATGGCGAGGGAGGTCAGGCCGCGCTGCGGGCGCGGCGCCGGTGGGCGGCGATGATGTCGGCGTAGCGGCGGCCGCTGCCCTTCACGGTCCGGCGCTGGGTCTCGTAGTCGACGTGGACGAGGCCGAAGCGCTTGGCGTAGCCGTACGCCCACTCGAAGTTGTCCAGCAGCGACCAGGCGAAGTAGCCGGCGAGCGGGGCGCCGCCGCGCACGGCACGGGCGCAGGCCGCCAGGTGCTCCTCCAGGTAGGCGGTGCGCTCGGGGTCGTGGACCTGGCCGTCGGGGCCGACGTGGTCCTCGTACGCCGAGCCGTTCTCGGTGACGTAGATCTTGCGGGCGCCGTACTCCTCGGTCAGCCGCAGCAGCAGCCGCTCCAGACCGCCGGCGTGCACCTCCCAGTCCATCGCGGTGCGGCGGACGTCCGGGACGCGTACGGCACGGGTGTGGGGGACCGGCCCCGACGGGTCGTCGGCAACGATGTCACGGAAGTAGTAGTTGAGGCCCAGCCAGTCCAGCGGCGCGGCGATGGTCTCCATGTCGCCCGTCTGCACGGGCAGTTCCACCCCGTACAGCTCCAGCATGTCCTGCGGGTAGCCGCGGCCGTGGATCGGGTCCAGCCACCAGCGGTTGGTGTGGCCGTCGGAGCGCAGCGCCGCGGCGACGTCCTCGGGGCGGTCGGAGGCCGGCTCGCAGGGGCTGAGGTTGTTGACGATGCCGATCTGCGCGTGCGGGACCGCGGCGCGCAGCGCCTGCACCGCCAGGCCGTGGCCCAGGTGCAGGTGGTACGAGGCGCGGACGGCGGCCGTCAGGTCGGTGAGGCCGGGGGCCATCACGCCCTGCAGGTGGCCGATCCAGGCCGAGCACAGCGGCTCGTTGAGCGTCGCCCAGTGGGTGACCCGGTCCCCGAGCCGCTCGGCCACCACGGCCGCGTAGTCGGCGAAGCGCAGCGCGGTCTCGCGCTCCGGCCAGCCGCCGCGGTCCTGCTGTGCCTGCGGCAGGTCCCAGTGGTACAGGGTGGGGAAGGGGGTGATGCCCGCCTCCAGCAGGCCGTCGACCAGCCGGTCGTAGAAGGCCAGGCCGGCGGGGTTGACCGGCCCGCCGCCCTGCGGCATCACACGCGGCCAGGCGAGGGAGAAGCGGTACGCGTCCAGACCGAGCCGGCCCATCAGGCCGATGTCCTCCGGCACGCGGTGGTAGTGGTCGCAGGCGACGTCACCGGTGTCGCCGTTCGCGACCTTCCCCGGCGTTCGGGAGAAGGTGTCCCAGATGGATGGTGCACGGCCGTCCTCGGCCACGGCTCCTTCGATCTGGTAAGCGGCCGTCGCGGCGCCCCACACGAATCCGTCGGGGAGGGCGCTGAGGTCGAGGGTCACGGACTGCCTTTCGTTCGGGGGACGCTGAGGGGCGGTGGGGCTCACTTGACGGCGCCGGCGGTCAGCCCGGCGACGAGGTAGCGCTGCAGGAGCAGGAACCCGGCGACCACGGGCACGCTCACCACGAGCGAGGCGGCCATGACCTGGTTCCAGTACACGTCGGTCTGCGTGGCGTAGCCCTGCAGGCCGACGGCGAGCGTGCGGGTGGTGTCGTTGGTCATGACGGAGGCGAAGAGGACCTCGCCCCAGGCCGTCATGAAGGCGTACACGCAGACCGCGACGATGCCGGGCACGGCGGCCGGGACGACCACCCGGAACAGCGCGCCCAGCGGCCCGCAGCCGTCGACCATGGCGGCCTCGTCCAGGTCCCGGGGGATCGAGTCGAAGTAGCCCGCCAGCATCCAGATGGAGAAGGGGAGCGAGAAGGTGAGGTAGGTCAGGATCAGGCCGCCGCGGCTGCCGTACAGGGCGATGCCCGTCGCGTTCCCGAGGTTGACGAAGATCAGGAAGAGCGGCAGCAGGAAGAGGATGCCGGGGAACATCTGGGTGGACAGGATCGTCACCGAGAAGAAGCGGCGCCCCTTGAAGTCGTAGCGGCTCACCGCGTACGCCGCGAAGATCGCCACCGCGACCGAGCACAGCGTCGCCCCGCCCGCCACGAGCAGCGAGTTCACGAAGTACCGGGCGAGCGGCACGGTGTGCCAGATGTCGGCGTACGGGCGCAGGGTGAAGCCGCTGGGGAACCAGCGGAACGGGCCCTGCACGTCCTGCAGCGGCTTCAGCGACGAGACGACCATGACGAACACCGGCGCCAGCGCGAAGGCCGTCAGCACGGTCAGCACGATCCGGCGGGTCCACACGAAGGAGCGCGGCGCGGCCATGGGGCTGCGGACGTCAGGCATCCTTCCTCCTCAGGGAGGTCGCGAGCAGGTAGAGCACCGTCACGACGAGCAGGAACAGCAGCAGGAGCACGGACATCGCCGAGCCGGAGCCGAAGTTCCAGGTCACGAAGGACGACTGGTAGATGTGGATCGAGATCAGGTCCGCGGCGTCCGGCGCCGCCCGCCCGAACAGCACGTAGGGCGTGTTGAAGTCGTTGAACGTCCACAGGAACAGCACCAGCACCAGCACCTGGTTGACCGGGCGCAGCGACGGCAGGGTGATCCTGCGGATCTGCTGCCAGATCCCGGCGCCGTCCATCGCCGCCGCCTCGTACAGCTCGCGCGGGATGTTCTGCAGACCGGCCATCAGGCACAGGAAGGCGAACGGCCACTGCCGCCACACCGACACCGTCACCAGCGCGTAGAAGCTGTTGTCGCCGATCAGCCAGAAGGGCCGGCCGTCGGTGAGGTGCAGCTGGTCGTGGATGACGTGGTTGATCATGCCGGTGTCCCGCTGGAACATGAACGACCAGGTGATCACCGCCGCGTAGACCGGCAGCGCGTACGGCACCAGGAAGACCGCGCGCAGCAGTCCCCGGCCGCGGAAGGCGTCCTGCATGAGGATCGCGGCGGCGGTGCCGAACAGCCAGGACAGCCCGACCGCCAGCACCGTGAACTCGCAGGTGACGAGGAACGACTTGAGCAGGTCCTCGCCGACCGGGGCGTTGAAGTCCACCGCCACGCGGTAGTTGTCCAGGCCCTTCCAGGGGGCGGCGGACCAGTCGCTGATGAAGAACTGCGTGAGCTCCTTGAAGCTCATCACGACGCCGACGACCATCGGCACCAGGTGGATCAGCAGTTCCAGCGCGAGGGCCGGCAGCAGCAGGACGTACGGGAGCGACGCGCGCCGCAGCCGCACCGGAAGGCGCAGCCGCGACAGCGGGGCCCTCCCCCCGGCGGCCCGCCGGCCGCCGGGGGAAGGCGTCTTGGAGCTGTGCCGGACGGGCGGCACGGTGGCGGTCATCGGTTCCTTCACGCTCACGACGCCGGCATCTGCTGCTGGGCCTTTTCGAGGGCGGCCTTGACGCTCTCGGTGGTGACCGGCTTGCCGGCGGCGGCGTCGGCGAACAGGTCCTTCATCGCGGTGCCGACGGCGGTCTCGAACTGGCTCTCGTTGGCGACCTGCGGCAGCGGCGCCGCGCTGTTGGCGAGCGCGTCCGCGAGGACCTTCAGGTCCGGGGTGGCGAAGGCCGGGTCGGACTGGGCGGCCTTGACCGGCGGGAGCGAGCCGTAGGTGCCGTTGAGGAGCTTCTGCTCGTCGTCGCTGGTCATGAACTTCACGAACTTCAGCGCGCCGTCGACGTTGTCGGTCTTCTTGAAGACGGCCAGGTTGATGCCCGCGACCATCGAGTTCACGGCGGTGTCGCCGGAGGCGCCCGCGGCCTGGAACGGCACCTGGGCGACGCCGTAGTCCTCGGGCTTCATGCCGTGGGACTTCAGCGAGGAGCCGGCGGCCTGCCACAGCAGCATGGCGGCCTTGCCGGTGGCGAAGTCGGCGACGGACTGGTTGGCGGCGTACTCGGCGTTGCCGGGGGCCGCGATCTTGTCCTTGGCGATGAAGTCGATGTACTGCTTGACGGCCGCGACCGCCTCGGGGGTGGTGAACGTCGGCTTGCCCGAGGCGTCGAAGAAGTCGGCGCCGTGCTGCTTGCCGAAGACGAAGGCGTGGTGGACGTTCTCGGAGAGGTTGCCGCCCTCGACGGCGAGGCCGTACTTGCCGCCCTTGGTGAGCTTCTTGCCGTCGGCGACGAGCTCGTCCCAGGTGGCGGGCGGGTTGGCTATGCCCGCGTCGGCGAACATCTTCTTGTTGTAGTACAGGCCGTACGCCAGCGAGTACAGCGGGACCGCGGCCGGGTCCTTGCCCTCGGCGCCCGTCGCGCCCAGGGCCGAGGAGACGAAGCGGTCCTTGCCGCCGATGGCGTCGAAGGCCTTGGCGTCGAAGGGGCGCAGCGCGCCGGTGGCCTGCAGCGAGGCGGACCAGGTGTTGCCGATGTTGAGCACGTCGGGGCCCTGGCCGGAGGTGGCCGCGGCGAGGATCCGGTTCAGCAGGTCGGACCACGGGATGACCTCGAGCTTGACCTTGATCCCGGTCTGCTTCTCGAACTTCTTGAGCTCGGGCGTCAGGGTCGCCTTGTCCGCCTCGAGGCTGGCGCCCTGGTTGCTGGCCCAGTAGGTGAGCTCCTTGGGGCTGCCGTTGCCGCTGCCGTCGGTCGAGGAGCCGCCGCCGCACGCGGTGGCGGAGGCGATGAGCGCGGCCGCGAGCGTCACGGCGGCCGTGGTACGGGTGATGTGCATGACCGGGGATCCCTCTCCAGGGTGGGTGCCTTCGGGAAGTGAAGAACGTCACGCCTTAATTCAAGGCGTGATTTAACGTCTGAGAAAACCTGGCGTCAAGACTTGGCGCAGCGATAGATTCAGCCGGGGAGGGAGCACCATGGCAGACCGAGGCAAGCGGACCGTACGCGACCTGCGGCGGGGCAACCGTTCGGCGCTCTTGCGTCACCTGTACTTCGAAGGACCCCTCAGCCGTCAGGAGTTGGCCAGGGACACCGGCCTGAGCACAGGTTCCATCAGCAACGTCGTGGCCGAGCTCATCGCCGACGGCGTCGTCGAGGAGGCCGGCTCCGTCGAGTCCGACGGCGGACGCCCCCGCGTGATGCTCAAGGTCGCCCCCCGCCACGGCTTCCTCATCGGCGTCGACGTCGGCGAGACCCGGGTCCGCGTCACCCTCTTCGACCTCGCCCTCACCGAACTCTCCTCCACCGACCGCCCGCTGGCCGACAGCGGTCACGACGTCGCCCTGGTCGTCCAGCTCATCCTCGACGGCCTGTCCGTCGTCCTGGAGGACAGCCGCGTCGATCCCGCCCTCGTGCTCGGCGTGGGCATCGGCGTGCCCGGCATCGTCGAGCAGGGCACCGGCGGCGCGGGCGCGGTCGTGCACGGCCAGACCATCGACTGGGACGCCGTCCCCCTCGGCGCGCTGCTCGCCGAGGGCACCGCCCTGCCGCTCCACATCGACAACGGCGCCAAGACCCTCGGCCAGGCCGAGATGTGGTTCGGCGCCGGGCGTGGCGCCCGCAACGCCGTGATCGCGCTGCTCGGCTCCGGGGTCGGCGCCTGCGTGGTCGCCGACGGCAAGCCGTACCGCGGCGCCAGCAGCAGCGCGGGGGAGTGGGGCCACACCACCCTCCAGGTCGGCGGGCGGCGCTGCCGCTGCGGCGCCCGCGGCTGCCTGGAGGCCTACGTCGGCGCCGAGGCGCTCATCGAACGCTGGGACGCGCCCACCGGGGTGAGCGAGGAGGCCGCGATCGCCGCCCTCCTCGACGCCGCCGAGGCCGGCGACGCGGCGGCCGTCGCGCTGCTCGACGAGACCGCCGAGTACCTCGGTGCGGGCATCGCCGACCTCGTCAACCTCTTCAACCCCGAGCGCATCGTGCTGTCCGGCTGGACCGGCCTGATGATCGGCCCACGGCTGCTCGACGCGGTCCGCGAGGCCACCGCCGCCTACGCGCTGCACCACCCCTGCGCGCAGACCTCCATCGAGCTGGGCCGGCTCGGGACGGACGCGGTGACGGTCGGCGCCGCCACCCTGCCGCTCGCCCGCTTCCTCGACGCC
>NZ_JARAVO010000139.1:0-24205 GCF_033792805.1 Streptomyces sp. PA03-1a | reverse complement strand
CCCGTGGCGGGGGCCGGGGCGGGCACGGGTGCCGTCCCGGAGTCGGACGCGCGCTGGTCCGGCACCACGGGCCGGGGGCCCGAGACGGAGCCGATGCCGTGCGCCAGACCGGTGGCGTTCGCCACCGTGGTGATGACGTCCTGCGGGACGATCACCACGGCGCGCACCCCGCCGTAGGCGGAGGAGCGCAGGGACACCTGGAAGTTCCACGTCGCCGCGAGGCGCCCGACGACGGCGAGGCCGAGGCGGGGGGTCTCGCCCAGGTCACCCAGGTCGAAGCCGGCCTGGGCCTCCGCCAGGGCGCGCTCGGCGCGGGTCCGGGACTCCTCGCTGAGGCCGACGCCGCCGTCCTCGATCTCGATGGCGATGCCGGACTGCACCTCGACGGCGGTGAGGTGGACCCTCGTGTGCGGCGGGGAGTAGCGGGTGGCGTTGTCCAGCAGCTCGGCGACCGCGTGGATCAGCGGCTCGACCGCGGGTCCGACGACGGCCACCTCCGTCACGGAGTGCAGTTCCACGCGGGTGTAGTCGGTGATGCGCGACATGGCGCCACGGAGCACGCTGAACAGGGGGACGGCCCGGCGCCACTGGCGTCCGGGGCGGGCGCCGCCGAGGACGGCGATGCTGTCCGCGAGCCGGCCGATGAGGGCGGTGCCGTGGTCGAGCTTGAGCAGGTCCCCGAAGACGTCGGGGGTGCGGCCGTGCCGGTCCTCCATCTCCCGCAGGTCACTGGCCTGCTGGTGGACGATGGCCTGCACGCGCCGGGCGATGTTGACGAAGGCACGCTGCGAGGACTCGCGGACGTCCTCCTCCGCGGACACGGCTTCCAGCACCGAGCGCAGCATCCGCTGATGGGCCCGCTGGAATCCGGGGGTGACGCCCTCGGCGTCCTCTTCGATGTCCTTGAGCACGTCGGCGACGAACTCGCCGCGCTGCAACCGCGCCACCGCGTTCGGCAGCTGCTCCCGTGCCAGCCGTTCGGTCTCCGCCTCCTGGCGGGAGAGCCGGAACTGCAGTTCTTCCTCGCGCCGTACGAGCTGCTCGCGCAGCGCCCGTACGGCAGTGCCCCGGCGGGCGGTCTCGGCGCCGAGGACGGCCACGGCCACCGTGGCGGTCACCCCGCACCACAGCACCGCCTCCCGGGCGGCCGACGGGACGGTCCATACGGCGACGGCGGTCACCGCCGCGACTATGCCGACCGGCAATAACCACGCGGACGTGGCGGTAGGCCGGCGGTCTCCGGGGGACGATCCAGCACGAACCATCAGCATCCTCAGGTGATCGCTAGTCATGGAACGAACACGACACGAGCAGGCGGAGTCCGGCCGCAGCGACCTGGGCAATCGGCACTCGGTCGGCATATCCGCCTGACCTGGCGTAATTGCTACAACACGCTGAGCCGCAAGTAGCATAGCCGCTTCCATTCCCTGGCTGATGCCGCCTCACAATGCCTTTGGCACATGCCGTTTGACGTATGGTTATCGGTTCTTCACCGTCGGCGCAAACCCCTCCCGGGCGCTCCCTCACCATCTGTGCGCCCACGATTCGATCATGAGCAATGACCGATATAAACTGTTTGACCACGGATGGCTCGATCGACGGCGACGCCGGTCCCCGCGCCCCGGGAGGCCCTCATGGGCGAGCAGGAACACGCCGGGCCGAACCCCCCAGCGAGCACCCCGGAACGCCGCTTCCCCACGTCACGCGCCCCCCGCGGGCTGCGCACCGGGCCGGGCCGCGGACGCTGGCGGGCGGTACGCGCGGGCGCCGCGGAGGGCGGCGGGGCCGAACCGGAGCGACCGGCTCCACGGCATGCGCCCGGGCGGTACGGCGGACCCCCAGGCGGCACGGCGGGAAAGCCCCGGCGTGCGCCGTCCGGCCGCGCGCGGTGCGCCCGCGCCGCGGGACCCCGGAGGGGCGCGAAAATTGGCTTCACTCTTAAGAGTGATGGGTACTTGCGCCCGGCCCGTTCGGGGAGCAATGTCACGCGCGCGGAGACCGGGGCCGGCCGATGACCGCCGGGGAACTGCAGGGGCTCGCCGCGATCGTCACCGGCGGCGCCACCGGGATCGGGCTCGCCACGGCGGAGACCCTGGCGGCGCGCGGCGCACGGGTGGCCGTACTGGACCAGGCCCCCGGCCGGGCACCGGCACACCTGCACGCGCTCGCCGCCGACATGGCCGACGACGCCTCCGTGCGGTGGGCGGTCGGCCGTGCCGTGGAGGACCTGGGCGGGCTGGACATCCTGGTCAACAACGCGGGCACCGGGGCCGTCGGAACCGTGGAGGAGAACCCGGACGGCGAGTGGCGCCGGGTGCTGGAGGTCAACCTCCTCGGCGTGGTCCGGGCGAGCCGGGCGGCGCTGCCGTACCTGCGCCGCTCCCGCTACGCGTCGATCGTCAACATCTCCTCGGTCACGGCCACGGCCGGACTCCCGCGCCAGGCGCTGTACGCGGCGAGCGAGGGCGCCGTCCTCGCGCTCACCCTGGCCATGGCCGCCGACCACCTGCCCGAGGGCGTCCGGGTCAACTGCGTCACCCCCGGCACCGTCGACACGCCCTGGGTGGAGCGGCTGATCGCGGCCGCCCCCGATCCGACGGCCGAGCGGGCCGCGCTCCAGGCCCGCCAGCCCAGCGGGCGCCTGGTCACCGCCCAGCAGGTCGCCGACGCCGTCGCCTACCTCGCCGGACCCTCGGCCGCGGCGGTCACCGGCACCGCGCTCCCCGTGGACGGCGGCCTGCACGCACTGCGCCCCACGCCTCCGCCCCTTCCCCCGGGGCCACCGCCCTGAGCGGTGCCGGACCGGGCCGGGACCGGTCCGGGGCCCGTCCGAAGCCGGTCCGCGCGAGGAGCCCCCGCGGACGGGACGTCCTAGCATGAAAGACACGGATCAGCGGAAATGGGACGCCCCTGATGGTCATGCCGGAGGGAAGCGCGGCGGCGCCGGCGAAGGCGCCGTTCGACCTTGCCTACGCCGCGTCGGCGCTGATCGACGGCGAGGGGACGATCATCGGCTGGACGGCCGCCGCGGAGCACCTGCTGGGCTACCCGGCCGCGGAGGCGCTGCACCGCCCCGCCGCGCAGCTGCTCGCCTCCCCCGGCCAGGCCGCCAGGGCCGCGGAGGTCGCCGCCCAGTGGCACGACCAGGACATCTGGGGCGGCCTGGTGGCCGCCCGGCACCGCGACGGACGCCGGATCGAGCTGGGCCTTCGGGTGTCCGCGCTGGCGTCGCCCGACGGGCACGAGCGCTGGCTGGTGTCCGCGATCGACCTGGCCAGGACCCCGTCGTGGGCGGTGAGCAGCGCCATCCTGGAGGGCTTCCTCAGCCGGTCCCCGATCGGCATGGCCGTGCTCACCCCCGACCTGCGGTACGTGTGGGTCAACGACACCCTGGAGCGTTTGGCCGGCGTGCCGCGCGAGCACCGCATCGGGATGCGCATGAGCGACTCCCTGCCCGGTCTGGACACCGAGGCGCTGGAGAACATCATGCGCGAGGTGCTGCTGACCGGTGAGCCGGTGATCGACCACGAATACCAGGGCTGGACGCTGGCCGCCCCCTACCGGGAGCGGTCCTTCTCCACCTCCTTCTACCGCCTGGACGACGCCGAGGGCCGGGTGATGGGCGTCTGCTACATGGGCATGGACGTCACCGACCGCTGGCGCGCACGGGGCCGGCTCGCGCTGCTCAACGAGGCCGGGGCCTGCATCGGCAGCACCCTGGACGTCACCCGCACCGCCCAGGAACTGGCGGACGTGTCGGTCCCGCGGCTCGCCGACTTCGTCACCGTCGACCTGCTGGAGCCGGTGCTGCGCGGCGACGAGCCGCCGGCCGGCGGCGGGCTGGGCCGCGTGCCGCTGCGCCGCGCCGGGATGCGCTCGGTGCACCCGGGCACCCCGGAGTCGATCGTCGCGCTCGGTGAGCGGATCAACGCCGGCGAGACCTCGCCGCACGTGCGCTGCATGACCTCCGGCCGGCCCGAGATCGAGGCCGACATCGCCATCGACCGCGCGTCGTGGCTCACCGACGACCCGGCCCGCGCGGCCAAGATCCGCGAGTTCGGGATGCGGTCGGTGATGTGGGTGCCGCTGCGGGCCCGGGGCACGGTCCTCGGCGTGGTGACCTTCATCCGGCACCGCAGGCCCGGCGCCTTCGAGCCGGACGACCTGCTGCTCGCCGAGGAGCTCGTGGCCCGCGCCGCGGTGTGCGTGGACAACGCCCGGCGCTGGACCCGCGAGCACGAGGCGGCGCTCACCCTGCAGCGCAGCCTGCTGCCGCAGACCCTGACCGGTGGCACGGCGCTGGAGGTCGCCTCCCGCTACCTGCCCACCGACATCCAGGACGGCGTGGGCGGCGACTGGTTCGACGTCATCCCGCTGTCCGGGGCGCGGATCGCGCTGGTGGTCGGGGACGTCGTCGGGCACGGGCTCACCGCGGCGGCGACGATGGGACGGCTGCGGACGGCCGTCCACACCCTCGCCGACATGGACCTCCCGCCCGACGAACTGCTGGCGCACCTGGACGACCTCATCATGCGGCTCACCGAGGAGGAGAGCGCCGACGCGTCGGTGGCCACCACCGTCACCGGCGCCACCTGCCTCTACGCCGTCTACGACCCGGTGACCCGGCGGCTGACGATGGCCCGCGCCGGGCACCCGCCGCCCGCGGTCGTCGACCCCTCCGGCCGCGTCACCTTCGCCGAACTGCCCGCCGGCCCGCCGCTCGGCCTGGGCGCCATGCCCTTCGAGTCCGCCGAGCTCGAACTGGCCGAGGGCAGCATCATCGCCCTCTACACCGACGGCCTGATCGACACCTTCGGCGAGGACGTCGACGTGGGCCTGGAGCGGCTCGCGCACGCCCTGGCCCACCCCGAACTGCCGCTGCAGGACCTGTGCTCGGCCGTGCTGGAGCGTCTGCTGCCCGGTCCGCCCGCCGACGACGTCGCCCTGCTCGTGGCCCGTACGCACGCGCTCACCACGGACCGGTTCGTCGCCTGGGACCTGCCGGTCGACCCGGCGGTCGTCAGCCGGGCCCGGGCGCTGGCCGCGCGCCAACTCGCCGAGTGGGGGCTGGAGGAGCTGCGGACGACCACCGAACTGGTCGTCAGCGAGCTGGTCACCAACGCCATCCGGCACGCCTCGGGCCCGATCCGGCTGCGGCTGATCCGGCAGTCGGTCTTCATCTGCGAGGTCTACGACGGCAGCAACACCGTGCCGCGGCTGCGGCACGCCCGGACCACCGACGAGGGCGGCCGCGGGCTCTTCCTCGTCGCCCAGCTGACCCGCCGGTGGGGCACCCGCTACACCGCGGACGGCAAGCTGATCTGGGCGGAGCAGGAGATCCCGGACGTCCACCCGGGCTGAGCGCGCGGCGCGTCAGTCCTGGAGGGCGGCCGGGTCCATGTGCACGACCTCCCACAGGTGGCCGTCCGGGTCCTGGAAGCTGCGGCCGTACATCGGCCCCTGGTCCATGGGCTCGTTCGAGGGCGACCCGCCCGAGGCCAGGGCCGCGTCGGCCAGCTCGTCCACGCGCTCCCGCGACTCGACGCCCAGGCAGAGGATGGACTCGGTGGTCTTCGTGGCGTCCGCGACCTCCTTCTTGGTGAACTGCCGGAAGAAGGGCTCGACGAGCAGCATCGCGAAGATGCCCTCGCCGATCACCATGCACGCGGCGTTGTCGTCGGTGAACCGGGGGTCGAAGGAGAAGCCGAGGCCGCCGAAGAAGGCCTTCGACCTGGGCAGGTCCTGCACGGGGAGGTTGACGAAGATCTGGGTCGGCATGGTCCGCCTCGTTCCGTTCCGGGGTTTGTGTCAGTGGTCTGTGCTGAAGTAGACCCGTGGACGCTCCGGAACTCATCGGAAGGCGGAGGAGAACCATGAGCGATCTCGCTGCACCCCCGGACGTGGCGCAGGAGCTGGAGCGCTACCGCGCGGAGCTGACCGGCTACTGCTACCGGATGCTGGGCTCGGCCTTCGAGGCGGAGGACGCCGTCCAGGAGACGATGGTGCGGGCCTGGCGGGCGTACGACCGCTTCGAGGGCCGCTCCAGCCTGCGTTCCTGGCTGTACCGCATCGCCACCAACGCGTGCCTGGACATCCTGGGCGGCACGGGGCGCCGGGCCCGCCCGATGGACCTGGCCTCCCCCGGCAGCGCCGACGGCCCGCTGCCCGGCACCCTGCCGGAGAGCACCTGGATCTCCCCCGCCCCCGACGGCCGCGTCCTGCCCGAGACGGGCGACCCCGCCGACCTCGCCGACCAGCGCGAGAGCGTGCGCCTGGCGTTCGTCGCCGCCCTGCAGCACCTCGCGCCGCGCCAGCGGGCCGTGCTCATCCTGCGGGAGGTGCTGGCCTGGAAGGCGGCCGAGGTCGCCGAATTGCTCGACACCACCGTCGCCTCGGTCAACAGCGCGCTGCAGCGGGCCCGCGCCGCCCTCGCCGCGGCCGGCCCCGCCACGACCGACCCGGCCCGTCCGCTCGACGAGGAGCAGCGCGCCCTGCTCGGCCGCTACGTCGCCGCCTTCGAGTCCTACGACCTCGACGCCCTCACCTCACTGCTCCACGAGGACGCCACGCTGTCCATGCCGCCCTTCGGCCTGTGGCTGCGCGGATCCGCGGACATCAAGGCCTGGATGCTCGGGCTCGGCTCCGGCTGCCGCGGTTCGCGGCTCGTCCCGGTCACGGCCAACGGCACACCGGGCTTCGGGCAGTACCGGCCCAGCCCCGACGGGGGTCACGAGCCGTGGGCGCTGCAGGTCATCGAGATATCAGAGGGCCGGATCACCGGGCTCAACTCCTTCCTCGACACCGAGCGGCTCTTCCCGCTGTTCGGCCTCCCCGCGCGCCTCGCACCCGAGGCCCGCTAGCCCGCCCAGCCCGGTGAGCACCAGCAGTTCCCGCAGCGCGCCCCCGGCGCCCCGCAGCCTGATCCGGCCGCCGTGGCGCCGGGCGGTCAGCTGCAACCGCGCTATGGCGTCGACCAGCACGACGTCCGGAGCGCCGTCGAGCCCGCCCACGTCGCACAGCACCGTCCCGCCGCCCCGCTCGGCCAGCAGCGCGCGCAGCCGCTCGACCAGCGGCGGGATCCCCGCGCGGTCGAGCCTGCCGGTCAAGATGAGCACGGCGGGCCCACCGCCCGGTCGGGACGCGGGCGGGGGCGGCGCGGGCCGGGCCATGGGCGACCTCCTGGGGCGGATGCGGGGATGCGTACCGCGTATGTCCCTAGGACCGGCGGCGGCGCCGTAATCCATCGGCGCCGCGCGTCACCGTCCGAGCAGCGCCGCGATCTCCCGCGGGTCCCAGGCCCCGTCGGCGCACTCCGCGAGGTAGGCCGCGATGCCGGGCAGGTCCCAGGCGCCCGTCTCGGCCAGGCCCTCGGCGATGTGCCGCAGGTAGGTCCCGGACGGCCTGACGTGCTCGGCCCCGCCGGAGCCCCAGGGGGCGGTGAAGGTGAGCACCGGGTGCCCGTCCACGTCCCCGGGGTACAGCAGCGTCTCGTACCGCCCGTCGCCCAGCCGGGCCCTGCCGCAGCGGAGCACCTCGGCGAGGTCGAGGTCGGAGCCCGGCGACCGGTACATCTCCTGGGCGGCGATGTCGGAGAACTGACCGACCGTCAGCAGGTGGGCCCTGGCGCGCACCCCGCCGCCCGGCACGTCGCCGTCGTAGAAGGCCCGGCCGCCCGACCAGACCGGCGACCGCGTCGCGAAGTACATCCGCCCCGGCAGTTCCAGCGGCACCGACCGCAGCGGCGGGCGCGCGTCCCGGCAGCCCGGGTACTCCCGGCAGCCGCCGGGGGGCACCCCGCCGGCGAGGTAGCTGTTGAGGCGCACGAGGTGGGTGTTGGAGCCGTAGGCCGCGTACCAGACGAAACCGGGCGGCCGGTCCGGCCGCACGGCACCCCGGGGCCCCACGCGCTGCGGTGTCGTCACCGCTCCATGATGCGGGCGCCGCGGGGTCAGGCGGCCGGCACCGTGCCGCGGATCTGCCGCAGGAAGGCCGCGTTGTCCGGGGTCGCCCGCATCCGCTCCAGCAGCGTCTCGAAACTCCCCGCGCCACGCAGCACCCGCCGCAGACCGCGCGCGGCCGCCAGCTCCGCAGGGCTGAGGAGCAGTTCCTCACGCCGGGTCCCCGACGGGCCGACGTCCACCGCCGGGAAGACCCGCCGGTCGGCCAGCCCCCGGTCCAGCCGCAACTCCATGTTGCCGGTGCTCTTCATCTCCTCGAAGAAGTAGTCGTCGGCGCGCGATCCGGTGTCGACCAGCGCGGTGGCGAGGATGGTCAGCGAACCGCCCTCCTCCGCGAGGCGCGCCGAGCCGAACAGCCGCTTCGGGCCGAGCAGCGCCGCCGCGTCGACACCGCCGGACAGCGTCCGTCCGCCCGAGGACGCCGCGTTGTTGTGCGCCCGGCACAGCCGGGTGAGGGAGTCCAGCAGCACGACCACGTCCCGGCCGGTCTCGACCAGGCGCTTGGCCCGCTCGACGGCCAGTTCGGCGACGGCGATGTGCTGCTTGGGCGTGCGGTCGAAGGTCGAGGCGACGACCTCGCCCCGCACCGCCCGGCGCATGTCGGTGACCTCCTCCGGTCGTTCGTCCAGGAGCACCACCATCAGGTGGCACTCGGGGTGGTTGTCCGCGACGGCGTCGGCCAGCCGCCGCAGCAGCATCGTCTTGCCGGCCTTCGGCGGCGCCACGATCAGCCCGCGCTGACCCTTGCCGACGGGGGCCAGCAGGTCCACGACACGGGTGGTCAGGCCGCCCTGCGGGCACTCCAGGCGCAGCCGCTCGGACGGGTGGAGCGGGGTCAGGTCCGCGAAGTGCCGCCGCCCGCGGGCCAGGCCGGCGGGCAGCCCGCCGACCTGGTCGGCCCGTACGAGGGCGCGGGAGCGACCGGCCGTGGCCACGCCTTCGACGGCGTCGCCCTTGCGCAACCCGTGCCGCCTGATGACCTCCGGCGGCACCGGGACGTCGTGCGGGCCCTGCGCGTAACCGGCGGTGCGCAGGAAGCCGCGCCCGCCCTCGACGTCGAGGACCCCGGCGACGGCGACGAGCCGTTCGCCCGAGGGGGAGGAAGCAGGAGCGGGGGTGGGGGTGGTGGTGGGAGCTGTGGACATACGTGGTCCTCGGGGGAAGGGCGCGTACGGCGGCGGAATCGGCCGGCCGCCGGGACACGCGGCGCAAGAGGCGGAGCCTCGGGGAGATCGCCGACGCGGGGCGCGGGCGAGGGGGAACACCGCAGTGACTGCGGGAGCGGACCGCCGGGCGGTCACGCGGGGAGCACCGGCGCCGAAGAGGGGCGCACAGCCGTGCTCCTCGCACTGTAGCACCACGACCCCGGGCGGGGGACCGCCGCGATGTCGCGAACCTGTCACACCCCGGTCCGGATACGGCACGGCCAACCGCCCCGGCCCCGGGGGCGGTTACGGTCGCCGGGTGAAGTCCGTGCCGATCGCCGCCGTCGCCGTGGCCGCGCTGCTGGCCGTCCCCGCGTGCACGGCGCCCTCCGGCGGACGACCCTCCCCCGCGACCGCCTCCGCCGACGGACAGGAGGTCAGGGCGGTCATGCCCACCTGGATCCACGGGCTGCGGGTCATCGGCGCCCGGGGCACCGGCGGCGCCTGCCGCTGGTCGACGAGCTACCCGTCCGTGCCGGGCGCACGGCCGCTGACCCGGACGCTCGACCGCGAGGTGCGGCGCGGGCTGCGGGACTTCCTGGCCGCGCACGGCCACGGTGCCGGCTGCGCGGGCGAGTTCACCATCTCGTACACGTTCCTGGCCGCCTCCGGGGACGTGCTCGGCGTCCAGCTGACGACGGCCGAGGGCACCGCCGCCGGGGACGGCACCACCTCCGGGAGCGGCACCACGACGGCCACGTACTGGTACGACGGCCGCTCCGGCGAGGTGCTGCCCGCCCTCGCCATGGTCGCCCCGGACGCGGCCGGCGACCTCGCCGGGCACCTGGTCCGGGTGCTCGCCGCCCGCGCCGGCCACGACCCGCGCGGGCTCCGCGCGCTGCAGGACCCGGCGGCCCGCCGCGCCGTCCTGGACGACCTGGCCTTCACCGGCTGCGGGAACCTGGTCGTGACGTTCGACCGGGGCGAGGTGGCGGCCCCGCCCACGGGCCGGCAGAAGGTCGTGCTCCCGCGCGCCGCCGTGGAGCCGCTGCTGTCCGCGTTCGGGCGGCGCGTCCAGCGGCAGGCGATGCGTCCCCGCCACGAGCAGGACGGCTGACACCGATACTGGAGGCGTGCGCCGGACCTTCGCCCACGACGCGGTCGTGACCCTCGCCCCCGGCGGCGACGAGCGCGCCCCAGGTGCCGCGGTCACCGTCGCCCTGTGCGGTCACTGGGAGCACGATCCGCCGTGCCCCCTCGCGCCCCACCACACCGCCGTCACGGCCGGGCCCGGCGGCGCACTGCGGCTGCGCGTGCTGTTCGCGTCCGCGCCCGGCGACGAGGCCGAGGTCCGCCGCCGGATCGACGCCGCCCTGGCGGCGGGCGGACTCGGCGCCACCCACTGGGAGTTCGGCGGCTCCCGGCCGGGCGAGCCACGGCCCGACGAGGCCGCGCACGCGGCACGTCTCAGCGCGTGAGCGAGGCCGCGTCCCCCATCACGACGACCGGGTTGCAGGGCCGGGTCCAGCGTCCGCAGCAACTGCCGCATGTGGGCCTCGGACAACGCGACGCACCCCTGCGTGGGCCCCTCGTGGACGACGTGGAACCAGATGCCACCGCCCATGTCCGCCCATCGGCCGGGTCCGGTCCTGCGGCGACGTGCCGGGCTCGCGGCTGTAGTTGATGGACACGCCGTAGTCGAACGAACCCGTCAGAGGTTCCCCTCCAGGCCGGTGCCCCTGATGAAGACCCACCGGAGTGGTCGTACGGGAGCCGGGTGCCCGGGTCGGCCATCAGGCCCCGGCGTCGGTGAGGCCGAACACCCCGATCGGCGAGCGCTCGTCGCCGCTGCGGTGGTCGTCGGTCCACCCGCGCTGCCCGTTGCGCGCGGGCCATCTCGCGCCGCCGCGCCAGCCGTCGGGGGTCCCCTCGTAGACCACGACCCGCGACCGGGACGCGTTCCGGCCACGCCGGTCACCACGACGACCTGGCGCGCGTCGTCCGGGGGTGACCACGGCGGACGAATTCGGGCATGAAGGCGCCTTTCGTCTCGTCCACGGGAGAGCGCGATCAAGGAGAAGCGCCAGGCCGGAGGGACTCCGTGGAGCGGACGGCCCGGTCCCCGGCCGGTCAGCCCAGTGGGTCAGCCCGTGCCCGTACCGGTCGGACGGTCCGGACCGGTCGGCCCGCCGGGGGACGCCGAGGTGTAGCTCGCGGCCTTGAGGCCGGCCGTGACCGCGGCGATGGTGTCCTTCGCCGTACGGTTGAAACAGGCGCTGACCACGAGCCCGACGGAGGACGCGGGGTCCGGGTCCTCCCCCCAGGCCGTGAGCTCCCACTGGCCGCCGAGCGCGCGGCAGCCCTCGCCCGCGGACGCCACGCCCTTCACCACGAACCGGCCGGACCCCGTGCCGTCGCCCACGGGCGCCCCCACCTGTTCGAAGGCGATCAGCACCCCGCCCTCGGCGACCTGGTCCACGGGCGGGCAGACCGGGTAGCGGATCATCTCCTGCTTCGTGCACCCGCTGCGCTCGTGGAGCGGTCCGGAGCCGACGAACCCGACCACCAGGCCCCGCGGGTCGGTGGTCACGAGGGACCGCCAGCCCTCGCCGGGCAGTTTCAGCGTCAGCCCGGACAGCGCGTCCAGGCTGACCAGCGCGTAGTCGGCGTGCGTGCTCCCCGTCGACGTCGGCAGGGGGGACCCCGGGGCGGGCACCGCGCGGGACGGGGACGCGGCGGGGAGGACCTGCTGCCCCCGGGGCGTCACGGGACCCGCGGGCTGCAGCAACGCGGCGGCCACCACCGCCGCCGCCGTGACGCCGCCGACCGCGGCCAGCGCCCCGGCGGCCACCCGGCGCCGCCTGCGCCTCCGTACCCGCCGCCTGATCTGCGCCATCCGGTCGTGGGGCGCGGTCGGCTGCGGCACGGCGCGCTCCAGCAGCACGCTCAGCTCCCACTCCTCCTCCGGCTCTGGCTCCTCATCCACACCGCTCACCACCCTTCGCCAGGCTCGGCACCGCCGCGACCTGCCCCCGCAGCATGGCCAGCGCCTTGGCGGCCTGGCTCTTCACCGTGCCCGGCCGGCAGCCCAGCACCTCGGCGGTCTCCTCGACGCTCAGGTCCTCGAAGTAGCGCAGCACGACCACCGCCCGCTGCCGCGCGGGCAGCCGGCGTATCAGCACCGCGAGCGACTGCTCCAGGTCGACCGAGGCGAAGGGGTCCGCCACCGCCGTCACCGTGTCCGGCACCTCGCCGTGCGGCACCTCGCCCCGCCAGCGGCGCTGCCACCACGACGAGGCCGTGTTCACCAGGGCCCTGCGCACGTACGCTTCCGGGTTCTCCGCGGCTATGCCCCGCCACTTCGGCCACACCTTGGCCAGGACCGTCTGCAGCAGGTCCTCCGCCAGGTGCGTGTCCCCGGTCAGCAGCCAGGCGACCCGCAGCAACCGCGGCCCGCGCGCGGCGACGAACTCCTCGAAGTCCGTCTCCGCATCCCTCACCGTGGTGTCCTTGCCATCGTGTTCCTGTCCGTGCTCCCAGCAGCCTCACACCCGCATGAACCGTCTGGGACCCCGGACCGGTTGCCAGGAATCCGGGATCGCCCTCGTTCGTTGCCGCCTCGGACGGACGCGCGGCACGCGCTCGTCCCCCAACTGACGGCAGATGAAAGGGCGTTCCCTGTGACAGCCGCCTCCGCACCCGACCAGCCGGAAGCAAGGAGAGCCAGCCAGTGAGCAATGTCACCAAAGGCCTCGGCAAGGTCGAGGTCCGGCTCAAGTGGGACCCCAGCCCGCTCGGCGCACCCGCCAGCGACCTGGACATCGTCGCGGCCACCTACAGCGCCGCCGACCCGCACGGCGTCCCGGCGTACCTCGTCCACTTCGACAGCCGCTCCCCGGACGGCACCATCACGCTCAACCGCGACAGCAAAACCGGCAAGGGGCTGGGCTTCGACGAGATCATGACCCTCGAACTCGACCGGCTCGGTGCCGCCTACCACCGGGTCGTCGTCGGTGTCGTCGTGCAGCAGCGCGACGGCCGGATGACCTTCGGCGACGTCGCGGGCACCGGCGTGCACGTGGTCGAGGGCCACACCGACCTCGCCGCCTCCGACCTCGGCGAGGTCGCGGCCGCCACGGCCGCCACCGTCGGCGAATTCCGCCGGGGCGACTCCGGCGAGTGGCGCTTCCGCTCCGGCGTCCGCGGGTACGACGCCGATCCGGTGGCCTTCGCCCGTGTGATGGGCGGCGACGCCTCCTGATCGCCGCCGGGAACGCCCGTGCCCTCCCGCGCGCGTCGCGGGAGGGCACGGGCACCACTGGGGGCGGGCTCTAGACGACGCCCTGCGCCGTCATGGCCTCGGCCACGCGCAGGAAGCCCGTGACGTTGGCGCCGAGGACGTAGTCGTCCGGCGTGCCGCCGTACGCCGCGGCGGTGGCCCGGCAGTGGGTGTGGACGTCGCGCATCACCTGCGCGAGCCGGGCCTCGGTCCGCTCGAAGGTCCACAGCTCGCGGGAGGCGTTCTGCTGCATCTCCAGCGCCGAGGTCGCCACACCGCCCGCGTTGGCCGCCTTGCCCGGGCCGAAGAGCACGTCCGCCTCCCGGAACACCTCGATCGCCTCCGGGGTGCACGGCATGTTCGCGCCCTCGGCGACCGCCAGCACGCCGTTCTTCACCAGCGTCCCGGCGTCCTGACCGTCCAGCTCGTTCTGCGTGGCGCAGGGCAGCACGACGTCGCACGGCACGTCGTAGACCGAGCCGCGCTCGGAGTACTGCGCCGAGGGCTTGGCCTCCGCGTACGCCGACAGCCGCGCCCTGCGCACCTCCTTGATCTCCTTCAGCAGCTCCAGGTCGATGCCGGCCTCGTCGACGACGTAGCCGCCGGAGTCCGAGCAGGCCACCACCGAGCCGCCCAGCGCGCGCACCTTCTCGATCGCGTAGACGGCGACGTTGCCCGCCCCGGAGACCACCGCCCTGCGCCCCTCGAAGCCCTGCCCGCGCGTGGCCAGCATCTCGGCCGCGAAGTACACCGCCCCGTACCCCGTCGCCTCGGTCCGCGCGTGCGAGCCGCCCCAGGCGACGCCCTTGCCGGTCAGCACGCCCGCCTCGAAGCGGTTGGTGATCCGCTTGTACTGCCCGAAGAGGTAGCCGATCTCCCGGCCGCCCACGCCGATGTCCCCGGCCGGCACATCGGTGTGCTCGCCCAGGTGCCGGTGGAGCTCGGTCATGAACGACTGGCAGAAGCGCATGACCTCGCCGTCGGAACGGCCCTTGGGGTCGAAGTCGGAGCCGCCCTTGCCGCCGCCGATCGCCAGCCCGGTCAGCGCGTTCTTGAAGATCTGCTCGAAGCCGAGGAACTTCACGATGCCGAGGTCCACGCTCGGGTGGAAGCGCAGACCTCCCTTGTACGGGCCGAGCGCGCTGCTGAACTCCACCCGGAAGCCCCGGTTGACCTGCACCCGTCCCTGATCGTCCACCCACGGCACCCGGAAGATCACCTGCCGCTCCGGCTCGCACATCCGCTCCGCGATCCGGGTCCCCAGGTACTCGGGGTGCCGTTCCAGCGCCGGCGCCAGCGAGCGCAGCACCTCCCCCACCGCCTGGTGGAACTCCGTCTCGCCGGCATTGCGCCGGCAGACGTCCGCGTAGACGGCCTCGATGTGAGCACTGACGTTCATGCGCGCCTTCCCTCGTCCGATGTCCCGGACGCGCTCGCCGTGGCGCCGCGTCCGGCCGTTGCCGTGTCAACGAGTACGGATGGAAGAAAGCAAGGTGTCACCCGGAGCAACTCCGCACACCGAAAGCCACCGGGTCACCCGTACGGGCCGCGCCCTTTTGGTATGGGCGCGGCCCCGCGACGCGGACGGGCTACCCGACGGGAATCGGCCGGGCCCCGATGCGGGCGCAGGCCTGGTCCTGGTCGAGGCCGTCGGCGGGCCAGACGACCTTGCCGGCGGCGCCGGGGTGGTAGCAGGCCGCGAAGGACGTGGGGACGGGCTCGGACGGGCCCCACATCTGCTCCCAGCGCCCGGCGCAGGCCTTGCCCGGGTCCCTGGGGTCGAAGGCCTTGATCGCGTCGGACGGCAGACCCGAGAGGTCCGCGTCGCGCGACAGCGTCCGGGCGCACATCACCTGCGCCCCGGCGTCCTTCCCCCACGGCAGTCCCCCGGCGACGGCGACCACCCCGCCGCCGGCCAGCGCGGCGACGACCGCGCCGCCGGCCACAGCGACCCGCAGCGACCGCCGCCGCGTGCTCCGCGGCGCCGCCCGGTCCAGCACGGACCGCAGCGTCTCCCGCCCGTCCGCCGACCGCGCCCAGCCGTCGGCACCCTGCGGGCGCAGCTCCCGGACGGCGTCCAGGACAGGGTCGTTCGTCATGCGTGTACCTCCGAATCGAGCGGGGTGAAGGATGCGGGTCGCGGCTCCAGGGCCGCGCGGAACCTCCTGCGGGCCCGGTGCAGCCGCAGCGCGTAGACCGCCCTGCTGCAACCCAGGGCCTTGGCCGCCTGCTGCGCGCTCAGGTCGTACCAGCCCGTGAGCAGCAGCACTTCGCGGTCGCTCTCGGACAGCGACATCAGCACCCGGAACACGCGCTCACGGTCGCCTATGCGGTCCTCGAACACCTCCTGCGGCGCGCGGTCCATCACCGCGGCCATCCGTGCCGCGAGCGCCTGTCTCCGCAGGTCCGACCGCACGCGGTTGGCGAGCAGCCGGCGCGCCGCCGCCAGCAGCCAGGGCAACGCGTCCTCCGGTACGGACCGCTGCTTCCGCCAGGCCAGCAGGAAGGTCTCCGAGAGCACGTCCTGCGCGGTCTCGCGATCCGTACGGTGCATCAGGTAGCCATCACCCCAGAGAGCTTCCGTCACAACAGGCCAGTCTCGCTGGTGCTCTTGCTAGCATGAAGCGTGACGCACATCACTGACGCAGACGGTGCCCCTGATTCGACAGACACGTTGCAAGATCAGGCGATACGACTTCTGAAGGACCAGTTAGGCATCGGTGCCGAGGTCCGGGTTCTGCAAGAGTTGTCGGATGGCTACACGGATGCCGTCGTCGCCAAGTGTGATGTGTCCGATGCTGCTGAATCGACCCTCGACGGCCAGTACATCGTCAAGGCCGCTCCTGTCACAGGCCGTCGACAGAGTGCCGCGCACCAGCACTTCTACACGAGCCTGCCGCCGGACTTCGCAGATGAACATATCGCGGGGCTGGCGCTCACCGCCGACAGCCCGACCATTTCCGTCGATGTCTATGAGATCGCCGGCGGCAGCCTCCGCGGGGTACATGCGGTGGAACGGGCCAACAGCCAGCGCTTCCTGAACGCCTGTTCGGTCGTCAGCGGCGAGCTAATCGAAGCGCAACTTGCCACGGTCACTGGCAAAATCGACATGAGCACAACAGAGATCATCGAGTCCTGGCTCGGAAGGGGCTTCCTCACCGGTCGGCGTGGCCAAGCCCTGCAGGAGGTCCGCGCACTCGCAGGCGTCACCCAAGCTGTCTTCCCACTCTCCGGCGAAATGCTGCCCGACCCGCTGACCGTCCTGGGACGAAGCAGCGCGTTCACCGAGCACCGGGAACTGGTGTTGCAGGGCGCCTGCCACGGTGACCTGCATTTGAGAAACATCCTGCTCGACGCCACCCGTTCGTTCCGGACGGCGTACTGGCTGATCGACGTCGGCTGGGACGAGCCCGCGCCACTTCTGTACGACCAGGCCTATCTCGAAACTGCGGCGCTGCTCGGGCTCCAGGCGCGGTCCGGCCGGGCCATCTCGTTGAGCGTACTCGGTGAGTGCGACGACGTCACCGTCCACGGAGAACAACTGGACATCCTCGACCAGTCGTTTGTCGACGTCGTCAACGCCATCCGCCGCCCGACCCTTCAAGCACTGGACCGGAGACAGCCGCGACGCAAGGACTCACTGGACTACCAGTACGTCCTGGCACGCCTGACCGCAGCACTGAACTACGCCGCCAAAAGGGGCATGCGGGCCGAGGAGCGCGTGACCGCGTTTCACACCGCGGCCTGGGTCACCAGGGAGATCCTCAAGAAATACCACGTGGACGAGTGGCACGATCTCCTTAAGCAGGCGAGTATTCCCGGTGCCCAACGGTCCACCGCGGTCACGGCGACGCCCTCTTCGCCCCGTCCCACAACGCGCACCGACAACGAGCTGTCCGCGCTGGTAAAGAACTTTCAGGGTGGACCGCACACCGGCTACGACCTGTTTCTGCTCGTGGAGGACGGTATCAGCGTTCCAGCGATGGCCGGCCTGATCGCTCATCGGTGGGCGGCCATCCTGGACTTCGACCCGCAGAGCGACAGCACGGGACTGGCCAGCATTCCACGGCCCCCAGCTGCCACGCACCACCAGATTCTTCAGTTCGGCCTCAATGACGGCGCGCTGTCATCCAGTCGCGGAGTCATCCCGTGGGCCATGGCCGACGGCTGGCAAAGCCACGGTGAACTCCAGCAGCCGACGTTCGCCAACTGGCGCAAGCACAACCGTCCGGTGCTGCTGCGACTCCTCGAACGCATCAGTAGGCAGACGACCAATCGCGCAGCCGCGGTGTTGTGCCTGACCCTCGGCGACGACCCCCACGAACGGGTGTCGCGAGTCCTGGAGGACATCGAGGACCTCTACGAGCTGGTCGAGGTCCACCAGGTTTCCGCGGCCACCCAGGACATGGCGGTGCTCCTGGAGAAGTTCAACGAGTCGCAGATCGCTCCGCGATCCGGCAGGCCAGCGACAATGCCGGGCAAGAATGGTCCGGTTGTCTTCGAACGGGACCAACTCACGCGGCTTGCCGTCGATCTGGATGTTCTCCACTCCGCCTGCCTCACCGATCAGTTGCAGGACCAGCCGACCGACGAGTTCTGGCGGGGCCGCCCGGCCACCTGGATGGATCTGGATGCCGGACTCGACGTTCCCCGCGACGCCCAGCAGGCCCTAGAGCAGGACCTCCGCAAGGTTCTCGGGAGCCGCGCGGCCGAGACTCTGGAGCTGTTTCACACCCCCGGAGCGGGGGGAACGACCCTGGCACGACGCATCGCGTGGGATCTTCACCGTCAATACCCGGTGGTTCTGCTGCGGAACTACAGTCAGGACACGGTCGAGCGGGTCGACGAGATCTACCGCCGCACCTCCCAACCAGTATTGGTCGTCGCCGAGTCAGCCGATGTGTCCCAGGCCGAACGAGACAACCTGTACCAACGCCTGCGCCAGTGGAACACACCCGCCGTCCTCCTCTGGGTCACCCGCACCAACAAGCCTGGACGCGGCAGTGTCTACCGCTTGACCGACCCCATGTCGCCGGGCGAACTGTCCGAATTCTCGAAGAACTACTCCCTACGAGCCGGAAACGAGCGGGCGAAGGCGGCGGTGGAGAGCCTCCGCCGCGGACAGGCTCCTCCGCAGCAACTCTCCCCGTTCTTTTTCGGGCTCGCGGCGTTCGAGGAAAACTTCATCGGGACGCAGGGATATGTCGAGAGTCATCTGGCCAACCTCGACGAGAAGCGGCGGCGCGCCGTCAAATATCTAGCATTGGTCACCCGCTTCGCCCAGAACGGCCTCCCTTACCCACTTGTCCGGCGATGGCTCACCGGAAAGTGGGGCGACATGAGCGCCTCCGAGCGCGATTACCAGGCCGATCTGCTGCAGGTACTGGGCGAGGACCTGCGTCATCTCGTGGTCGACGACGGAGGCGAACTCCGGCTACTCCATCCCTTTGTAGCCGAGCACGTACTGGTCGCGCTGCTGGAATCTGAGGACGGGCGGTCCTGGGAAGACCGGCTGGCAGACACCGCGGTCGAGTTCATCACACAGGTCTGCATTCATCAGGGCTCCGAGAACGCACAGACGAGAAAAATCCTTCAGGATCTATTCATACGGCGGGACAAATGGTCGACAGATCAGCCTGCAGGCGTGCGGTTCGCCGAGCTGATCACGAGGATTCCCGTTCGCGACGCTGCCTATCGGGTATTCCTGGAGCTAACCCGCAAGTGCCCATCTGAGCCTCATTTCTGGAATCACCTGGGTCGATATCACATCCACGAAATGAAACTGGACTTCGAAAAGGCGGAGGGATACCTCGAGAAGGCCATCAAACTTTCACTGGAAAAGGATTCCATTCATTTCCACACGCTTGGCATGGTCCGCCGCGTGTGGGTGCGCGATCTCCTGCAGGAAATGCGGCCGGGCGCCATCAGCGTCGAAGAAGCCCTCGCGCAGGTCTTGCCGATCTACGACGCGGCGCTCGAGGCGTTCACCAGGGGCCGAACTCTAAACCTCGAGGACGAGCACGGATATGTGACTCCCGTCCAGATGATCGCTCAGGTCCTGAACCAGTTGGTCAAGATATCTCAGCGGGAAAACTTCCTCGGTCTCGTGCGGGACGGCGGCGATGTCGGCCGTTGGGCGGACGAGCAGCTGCATCTCGCGGAATCCCTGCTCGACCAGCTGGACATGGCCCGCCCCGGCCACCGCAAGAGCACCTACTACAACAAGTGCGAGGGCGACCTAGGGGCCCTCTACGGCAGCGTCCGGACACTGGTGCGAGAGTGGCGATCGCTCATCGCTGAATCCGAGAGCCACTCCGGGATTGCACTTGTCCTCGCCCGCGCCTTCTTCAAGGAGGAGCAACGAGAAGGAGACGGTTCGAGTCACGAATCTCTCAGAGCCATAGTTGAGCTCTACGACAACGTCTTCCACGTTGATGGCCGTCTGAATGACAGCGACGTTCGAACGTGGTTCCGCTGCTACCGACAACTCGACGAGTACGAGGAGCTGCGCGCACTCGAACGCTTCGCGATCCTGAATCACGAAAAGCAGAGTCTCGAATGCAACTACTACCTCTACGTCCTGCGCTTTCTCCGTTGGTTTAGGGGCGACGAGCAGTCCCAGCTAGAAGCACAGCGATATCTGGAGGAGTCCAAGCGGCTCGCCAGGGACAGCCGACGGCAGTACAGCTACGAATGGATGGCGGTCGCAGCGGACGGCGGCGCGTCCGCCATTCCGGAACTCGTGCACTTCACGGAGTTGGGGGAGCGCAGGGACGAGCCCGTTCTGTGGGAACGGCCTGAGCGGCTACTCAAGGTCTCCGGAGTCATCCAGGAGATAGAGGGGCCGCAATTGGGCTGGATTTCCGTGGCACACGGCCACATGCGGGCGTTCTTCGCACCCAAGGATAAATTCCTGCGCAGCCGTGACATTAACGCACCAGTGGAGTTCTACCTGGGGTTCAGCTACGAAGGGCTCAGGGCGTGGTCCGTGGAGTTCGTCACATCCTCTTCCGCTGCCTCCCCAACAGCACGCTTCCTCAACGGGCTGGAGCAGCGCCGCAACTCCAGCCCCATCGAAGCGTCGGCTGACATTGGCCGACACGCACCCCCCTCCCGTTACCCTGACCCCCCGCAGGCGCCGGCCCCTAGGGCTGGCCAGGCGACTCCCCAACCCATCGTGTCCAGTGCCATGCGTCTCGCCGCCACGAGGAAGGCAGAGGTGGACGTGGAGGAGGCATACCGGATCCTGATTCGCCAGCTTCTGGCCGCACGGTCGCCTGAGCAGGCCGGCATCAGCGGACTGGAGGTGGGCAAAGCACTACAGGACACGTTCGGACCCCTGAGCTACACCCGCGTTCTCGGACAGGGGAAACTCCGGGCCTGCGTGGAAAGGCTCGGCTTCCGAACGCAAGCCAGCCCGCGCGGTGGTTTCGAAGTGCTGGATCCGTCTTCGCAACCGGAATGACATCCGCACCGTCGGCAGGAGGACAGGGCCCGTTGGCTGCGGGCAGATCCCGACAACAAAGGAGCCCAGGTCACGGATGTGCCTGGGCTCCGCGGTAATCCGCCGCATCGGCCTGCGTTCAGCAATCTGGAAACTCCACGAACCAGTTCCTCCAGACATGACGTGAGTTCGGGACAGGCGCGGCCTACAAAGTGATGGACACCGCGCCCGAGCGGGCCGCGCGGGGCACTGTTGGCCGTTGAGGCCAGCGGGCCACTGCGATGGCAGAACTGCGCCACGTCATGCCTGCTCACCATGACCGAAGACGGCCTCAAACCAGCCGCCGCCAAATTGCCCCCGCGACCGGATCTCGGCCAGGTGGCGGCCATCGCGGACCCGGTACGCGACATCGGCGTCCCTGTCGAGCCGGCCGACACCGGCACCGCTTTCCGCTGGCGCCGACTTGGCCGCGCACCGGGGAGTGCAGGAGGCACTGGCCAACGTCGTCAAGCACGCCGCCGGCGCCCGCGTCCGACTCACCCTCGACTACACCCCCGATCCGGTGCAGTCGAGGTGGCCGAGACCGGCGACATCCAGCGACGGCCACAGACTGCTCGGCCCGCGCGAACACCTCGCCCATCCCCCGAGACACACCCCAGTAATACGCGCCCCCACGGGATTCTCGGGTCCGCGCCGTCATACCCGCCGAGGAACTGCAATCAAACCAAAGGGCCCAGGTCACCGAGGTGACCTGGGCCCTTCTTCGTGGAGCCGCCTAAGGGAATCGAACCCTTGACCTACGCATTACGAGTGCGTCGCTCTGGCCGACTGAGCTAAGGCGGCAGGCTGCCGAGACAGCTTCGCATCGGCAGCGGGCATAAGTCTACACAGTTCTTGAGGGGCCCCTGACCAGGGTGCCGTCGGGTCGGGGCGGGGCGACGGGGCCCCTCACGGGGTCAGCAGGTCTTGCCGTCCGCCGGGGGCGTGCCCTCGAGGAGGTAGCGGTTGACGGCGGAGTCGATGCAGCTGCTGCCGCGGGCGTACGCCGTGTGGCCGTCGCCGTTGTAGGTGAGCAGGACGCCGGAGTCGAGCTGGCCGGCGAGGGACTTGGCCCAGGCGTACGGCGTGGCGGGGTCGCGGGTGGTGCCGACGACCAGGATGGGGTCGGCGCCGGTGGCCTCGATGCGGTGCGGCTTGCCGGTCGGCGCGACGGGCCAGTAGGCGCAGATCAGGCTGGACCACGCGAGGTTCTTGCCGAAGTGCGGGGACTCGGCGGTGAACGCGGAGACGGACTGCTCGGCGGCCGGCGGGCCGGACAGGGCCGGCGGCAGGTCGAGGCAGTTCACGGCGGCGTTGGCGTACATGAGGTTGTCGTAGCGGCCGCGGTCGTCGCGCTCGTAGTACGTGTCGGACAGCGCGAGCAGACCGCTTCCGTCGCCCTTGTTCGCCTTGGTGAGGGCGGTGCGCAGGGTGGGCCACATCGACTCGTCGTACATCGCGGCGATCACGCCGGTGGTGCCGAGCGCCTCGGTCAGCTTGCGGTCGCTGCCGGTGTTCAGGGGCTTGGCGTCCAGCTGCTTGAAGAAGGCGTCGAGGCGGTGCCCGGCGTCGGCGGAGCTCTTGGTGCCGAGCGGGCAGTCGCGGTGGCCGACGCAGTCCCGGGCGAAGGCGTCGAAGGCGGTCTCGAAGCCGGAGGCCTGGCCGCGGCTCGCGTCGAGGGCCGAGATCGACGGGTCGACGGCGCCGTCGAGGACGAGCCGGCCGGCCTTGTCGGGGAACAGTTCGGCGTAGGTGGCGCCCAGGAAGGTGCCGTAGGACTTGCCGACGTAGTTGAGCTTGCGGTCGCCGACCAGGGCGCGGAAGACGTCCATGTCGCGGGCGGAGTCCACCGTGCTGATGTGCTTGAGCAGTTTGGCGGAGCGCTGCTCGCAGCCGCCGGCGAACTCCTTGTCGGCGGCGACGAGGGCGTTGACCTCGGCGCCGTCGTCCGGGGTGACGTCGGTCGCCGTGAAGGCGTCCATCTGGCGGTCGCTGAGGCACTCGACGGGCTCGCTGCGGGCCACACCGCGCGGGTCGATGGCGGCCATGTCGTAGCGGGAGGTGACCGCCGACGGGTAGCCGAAGGCCGCGTACTGCAGATAGTCGATCGCGGAGCCGCCGGGGCCGCCCGGGTTGACCAGCAGGGTGCCGAGCCGCTTGCCGCCGTCCTCGGCCCGCTTCCGGGTGACGGCGAGCTTGAGGTCGCTCGCGGCGGACGGGTGGGCGTAGTCGAGGGGGACCCGCATGGTGGCGCACTGCATGCCCGGCATGTCCTTGCACTCGCGCCAGGACAGACGCTGCTCGTAGTACGGCCGGAGGTTGCCGTAGGCGTCCGCGGCAGCGCCTGAGGGCGGCGGCCCGCCGAGCGAGCCCGCCGGGGACGAGGCGGCGGCACTGTGCGTGCTGCCACCCGTCGTGCACGCGGACAGCATCAGCCCGGCGACCGCGAGGACGGTGCCGGAGGTACGGAGCAGGCGCGGGGTGTGCATCGGAGCCTCGGTTCCTCGTGGTGGTCATCTGGAGCGTATCCGGAGGGCCGGTGGCGAACCGTCCTCCACAGTCCTCATACGGGTGATTCGGGCCCGCGCCGTCAGGGACGGTCCGGACCGTCGAGCTTCTCGGTCGCGTACCCGGCGACGAGGGCGAAGAGCCGCCGCCGCGGGGCGATGCCGTCCAGCACCCGGACCCCGGCGGACACGCCACGCACCCGTTCCCGCAGGGCGAGGGCAGAGCGCCGCGCGTCCTCCTCTCCGGAGGGTACGGCGAGCAGCAGCGCGGGGCGCGGCATGTCACCCCCGGGGTATCCGCGGTCGGTGGAGGAGTAGTACGGCGGCGGGCCGGACCGGTCGATCCCGTCGTAGCCGCCCGAGACGCCGATCGCCGCGGTGTACCCCTCGGGGTCGGTCAGCTGCTGCCGTACGACGCAGGCCGCGTTCCCGTCGGCGCCCAGCAACGCCCGCGCGGGGCGGCCGGGCAGGACACGGTAGAGCCGGGCGACCGCGACCGGGACGGCCGCGGGACGGGCGCCCGGGCCGGTGTCGCAGTGGGCGGGCAGCACGACCACGAAGGGGTCCGCGATGCCCCGCAGCGACTGGGCGGCGAAGCCGGCGAACAGATCCGGGTCGGCGGGGTCGATGTGGGCCACGACCAGGGGGAAGTACACCCCGACGGAGTCCGGGTAGTCGTACTGCGGGGGCAGCCAGACCCGCGTGCCGTCGGACAATTCCTGGAGCGTGCCCCCGGCCGGGTGACCGAGGGTGCGCGGCGGCTCCAGCCCGGCGTCCACGGGGTCGGACGGCACCGGCCGCGGGGGTGGCGCGGACGGCGGCCGGGACGGCGG
>NZ_JARAVO010000138.1:0-24376 GCF_033792805.1 Streptomyces sp. PA03-1a | reverse complement strand
GTCCGGAGGGGACCTCGCCGATGACCGCGATGCCGTGCGCCTCCAGCCCGAAGACGCCGACGACGACCGTGCCGGCGACCACGGCGAGCAGCGGACCGGGCGCGCGGGGGACGTACCGCTGGGCGAGGAAGAGGAAGAGCAGCGCGAACGCGGCGAAGGCCACCGTCCCCGCGTGCGCCTGCGGCAGGTGCGTCACGAAGGAGACCAGTTGGGGGAAGAACTCCTCTCCCGTGACCGGCACCCCGGTCAGCTTGGGCAGCTGGTCGATGATCATGATGCAGGCCACCCCGGCGAGGTAGCCGACGAGCACCGGGCGCGACAGCAGGTCGGCGACGAAGCCCGCCCGTACCGCCCACGCCACCACGGCCAGCAGGCCGACCACCACGGCGAGCGCAGCGGCGAGCACGGCGTAGCGGCCGGGGTCCCCCGCGGCCAGGGGCGCGACGGCGGTCGCCGTCATCAGCGCGGTGGTGGACTCCGGGCCGACCGACAGCTGCCGGGACGACCCCAGCAGGGCGTACAGCGCGAGCGGGGCGAGGGCGGCCCACAGCCCGGCGACCGGCGGCAGCCCGGCCAGTTCGGCGTACGCCATGACCTGCGGCACCAGGTACGCCGCCACCGTGACGCCGGCGAGCAGGTCGCCGCGCAGCCATGCCCTGCGGTAGCCGACGAGGGTGGCCAGGCCCGGCAGCAGTCCGCGCCAACCGCGCTTGGCGGCGGACCTCGCGGGCGGCGGGGCGGGCTTGGAGACGGCGGACGGCATGGGCCCATCCTCCCCGACGACCCCGTGTTGGGGCCGGTCGGCCCCTCCTCGCGCTCCCGGGTGGCGGAGGACCCTGGAGGTGACGTCGTACCGGACGAGAGGGAGGACGGCGATGACCACCACCACGACGGGCCTGCTCGACGCACTGCCCCCGGAGACCCGCGGGCGACTGCTGGAACTCGCGCGCGACGTGTCCTTCCCGGCCCGGGCCCGGATCTTCGAGGAGGGGCACCGGGCCGACCGCTTCTGGATCATCCGTACCGGCTCGGTCGCCCTCGACCTGCACGTGCCCGGCCGGCAGCCCGCCGTGGTCGAGACCCTCGGCCCGGGTGACCTGCTCGGCTGGTCGTGGCTCTTCCCGCCCTACTCCTGGCACCTCGGCGCGCGGGCCCAGAGTCCGGTGCGGGCCGACGAGTTCGACGCCACGGTCATACGGGCGCTGTGCGAGGCCGACGCGGTGTTCGGGCGCGCGGTCGCGCGCCGGGTCGCGCAGATCGTCGCGCACCGGCTGCAGGGGGCCCGCACCCGGCTCCTTGACCTGTACGGTCCGCAGGGCAGCGGCAGCACGGTGCACTGACGGGCGCATGGTCCGTTCGGCCCTGTCGCCGCGGGGCCGCCCGGGGGATGATCCGGGAGTGACCGGGGGATCGGGCGGCAGCGGTGGCGGCGGAGCGCGCGGGCGTGTCTTCTTGATCCCTGTGGACGGAGGAACGCCGGCGCGGCGGGTGCGCGGGCCGGGCGGCGCGAGGCCGCGGGATCGGAAAGAGACGCCCTGGGGGCCGGGATGAGTGAGGCACGGGAGTTCACGGAGCAGGCGCCGATCAGGGTGTTCCTGGTCGACGACCACGAGGTGGTACGGCGCGGCTTGCACGATCTGCTCGACGCCGAGCCGGACATCGAGGTCGCCGGGGAGGCGGGCACGGTCGACCACGCCCTGGCGCGCGCCCCGGCACTGCGGCCGGACGTGGCGATCCTCGACGTGCGCCTCCCGGACGGCGACGGCATCAACGTCTGCCGGGAGCTGCGCTCGCGCATGCCCGGGCTGGCCTGCCTGATGCTGACGTCCTTCGACGACGACGACGCCCTGCTGGACGCGATCATGGCCGGTGCCGCCGGCTACGTGCTGAAGCAGATCAAGGGCTCCGACCTGGTCACCGCCGTCCGCACGGTGGCGTCGGGCCAGTCGCTGCTCGACCCCGCGACCACCGCCCGCCTGATGAACAGCCTGCGCGAGCAGGAGCAGCCGCCGGAGCCGCAGGACGAGGCACTGGCCGGGCTGACCCCTCGCGAGCGGGAGATCCTGGAGCTGATCGGCGAGGGACTGACGAACCGGCAGATCGGCAAGCGGCTGTTCCTGTCCGAGAAGACGGTCAAGAACCACATCTCCCGGATGCTGGGCAAGCTCGGCGTCGAGCGCCGCATCCAGGCCGCCGTGCTCGCCACCCAGCACCAGCCGTCCGGCGGCCCGCAGGGTTCCGCCCCCTGAGACGCCGGGACTCCGCGCGCCGGTGAGCGGCGACCGCTCGGCGTGGGCACCACCGTTTCCCCGCGCCGAGTGGGCACCATCGGCAAGCACCGGTCCTGCTGGGCAGCGCCCGTGGCCCCCGCCTCGCGGCGTCGGCGCGCACCGAGGCGGAGCAGACGTGACCGCCGCGGCCCGTGCTCGCCACCCAGGCCCGGCCGTCGCGCGGCCCGCAGGGTTCCGCCCCCTGAGACGCCGGGACTCCGCGCGCCCGTGAGCTGCGGCCCCCAGCGCCCGGGTGCCGCCGTTCGCCTCGCGGCGGTGGCGCGCCCGTGTGCGGTCGGCTGTGCGGTCGGCGCGGGACGCGGGGCCCCGCGAGGATGCCCTGGCGGGCCCAGGCGGTAGGGCCGGTCGGCCCTCCCTGTGGGGGGTCGCGACGTGCAAGGTGGGAGACGCATCATCCGGAGGGAGCCCGCCATGAATCCCACCACACTCAACGGGGCGACCCTGGAGAAGCTGATCTCCGCCGCTGTGGCGGCCCCTTCGTTCCGCGGGAGCCGGCCCTGGCGGTACCGCCTCGATCCGGAGATTGGCACGTTCCAGGTCCGCGCGGTCCCCGAACCGGGGGTGCCGGAGTCCGAAGCGGCGGCGCGCGCCCTGCACGTGTCCGTCGGCGCCGCGGTGTTCAACCTGCGGGTCGCGCTGGCCCACTTCGGCTGGGAGCCTGCCGTGCAGCTGCTGCCCGTACCCGGCGACGCCGACCTGCTCGCCGCCGTGCGCCCGATCGGCCCGCTCCGCGTCGGCGACCGCCCGTACCGGGACCTGTACGACGCGATCTGGCGCCGGCACAGCTGCCGTACGCCGTACTTCGCGCACTGCCCGACGGGGGCGGTGGTGCTGGAGCTGATCGACGCCGCGCACGCGGAGGGCGCGTCGCTGACCCTGCCGCGCGCCGAGGAGGCCCTGCGGCTGCTGCGGCTGACCGCGGAGGCGGAGCAGCGCGGCACGACGGGCACGGGCCGCGCCGTGGGTTCCGGGGGCCGGGTCCACGAGGACGCGGGGGCCGGAGCGGCCGCCGTCGATCCCGAACGGCGGCCCCTGGTCGCGGCGCTGTGCACGCCCCACGACTCGTGCGCGGACTGGCTGCGGGCGGGGCAGGCGATGGAGCACGTGGTGCTCCTGGCGACGGCGCACACCGTCCACGCGACGCTGCTGCACGAGGCGATGGAGTGGCCTGACCTGCGGGCGGCGATGCGGACCACGGACTGCGGTCCGGGCCTGGTGCAGATGCTCATCCGGTTCGGCGCCGCGGCGTCCGGGGCCGGTGCGTCGCGGGTGCCGGCCCACGAGGCCGCGGAGCGGGGCTGATCAGCGCGTACGGCCACCGTCCGACGGCACCCGCCACACCAGGCGGGTGCCGCCGTGGTCAGGTGTCTCGAGCGTCATCGTGCCGCCCAGCTCCTTCGCGCGCCGCTCGAGGTTGGCCAGTCCGCTGCGGCGCCCGTCCTCGGGGACGCCGACGCCGTCGTCGCTGACCGTCAGGGTCAGCGTGCCCGAGCCGACGACCAGGGAGACCTCCGCGGCACCGGCCCTGGCGTGGCGGGCCACGTTCGACAGAGCCTCGGCCAGCACCGCCACCACGTGCTCGGCGACCGCGGCGGGCACGTCCGTGTCGATCAGCCCCTCCATGCGCAGGGACGGGGTGAAGCCCAGGCCGGGCACCGCCTCCTCCACCGCCTTCGCCGTCCGCACCCGCAGCCCCTGGCGGCCGGGGCCGGTCTCGTGGCTGCGCAGACCGAAGATCGTGGAGCGGATGATCTTGATCGTCTCGTCCAGGTCGTCCACCGCCCGCAGCAGCCGCTCGCTCGCCTGCGGGTGGTCCACGAACCGCATCGCGCTCTGCAGCGTCATCCCGGTCGCGAACAGCCGCTGGATCGCCAGGTCGTGCAGGTCGCGGGCGATCCGGTCGTGGTCCTCCAGGAGGACCAGCTGCTCGGCCGCCCGGCGGCGCTCGGCCAGCTCCATCGCCAGGGCCGCCGAGCCCGCGAAGCCCAGCAGCGGCGCGGTCTCCGCCTCCGTGAAGGGCGCCTCCCCCTCGGCGCGGGCCAGCAGCAGCGCACCGCGCACCCCCTGCGGGGTCGCCATCGGCACGGCCACCGCGGGGCCCAGGCCGCCGAACCGCGGCGGGCCCGCCACCACCCGCGGATCGCGCTGGATGTCGACGCTGGTCAGCGGCTCGTTCGCGGCCATGGCCGCCCCGGTGAACGATCCCTCGCGGGGCAGCGTCAGCCCCTGGTGGGTGTCGGCGTCGATGCCGGTGGCGATCGCCATCGTGATGCCGTCGCCGGTCCCGGCGGGCAGCGCCAGCACGCCGAGGTCCGCGCCGAGGATGCTCCGGGCGTGCTCCACGATGAGCTCCAGCACCGCGTCCTCGTCGATGCCCGACAGCAGGCCGCCGGTGATCTCCGCGTTCGCCTCCAGCCACCGCTGCCGCGACCTCGCCTCCTCGTACAGCCGGGCGTTGTCGATCGCCACCCCGGCCGCCACCGCCAGGGTGGACAGCACCGTCTCGTCCTCGCCGTCGAACTCCTTGCCGCCCCGCTTCTCCGTCAGGTACAGGTTGCCGAACACCTCGTCGCGGATCCGGATCGGCACCCCCAGGAAGGAGTGCATCGGCGGGTGGTTCGCCGGGAAGCCGTGGGAGGCCGGGTGCTGCGCGATCTCCTCCAGGCGCAGCGGCACCGGGTGGCGGATCAGCTCGCCCAGGATGCCGTGGCCCGAGGGCAGCGGCCCGATCGCCTTGATCTGCTCGTCGCTGACGCCCGCCGTCAGGAACTGGGCCAGCCGCGCGTCGTCGCCGATCACGCCCAGCGCCCCGTACTCGGCGTCCACCAGCAGGACCGCGGCCTCCACGATGCGCCGCAGCACCTGTGGCAGGTCCAGCTCCCGCCCGACCGACAGCACCGCCTCCAGCAGGCTGTGCACCCGGTCCCGCGTCCCCCGCACCGCGTCGATGCGCGATTGCAGCTCGTCCAGCAACTCGTCCAGCTGCAGCCGTGGCAGGCCCTCGGCGTCCTTGCCGCCGTCAGTCCCCACCGGCACCTCCGTCCGCTGTGGCGGCCCTCGTGGGGCCCCCTCTCAAAGTAGCGCCACCCCGGCGGGAGGACGCGCGGAACGGCTCTGCTACTCGTGGCCGCGCTCGCCGGGCGGCACGGCCGCCCAGTGCTCGATCTTCTCGTCGGGCGCGAGGCGGGACAGGGCCTCGCCGAGCCTGCGGCAGACCTGCTCGATCTCTCGGCGGGTGTGCTCCCGTTCGGTGACGGTCGCCGACAGCAGCAGGGCGGTCAGCGCGGCGGACCCGTTGAAGGCCTGGAGGGTCACCATCTTGGCGAACAGGTCGAGTCCGGCGAACGGGCCGGACCCGTCCGCCGCGGCCGCGATCGCGATGAGCGAGGTGATCAGGACGCAGGGCGCGGCGCCGGCCAGCTGGAAGCGGAACGCGGCCCAGATCAGCAGCGGGGAGACGAGGAAGAGCAGTCCCGGCGTGCTGTGCGTGGCGACGAACGTGACGAGCGCGGTGCCCGCCACGAGCGCCGCCGCCTCCGCCCAGCGGTACGGCGGGACCCCGCGCGGCGCCTGGACGGTGCGCAGGACGAGCAGCAGCGGCGCGATCACCAGCACGCCCATCGCGTCGCCGGTCCACCAGACCGACCAGGTGGACCAGAAGGCGCCCACCGGCACGGCACCGGAGGCCACCAGCACGCCGCTGCCGATCGTCGCGCTGATCAGCATCCCCCCGAGCGCGCCGAGGAACACCAGGGCGAGCGCGTCCTGCAGCCGGTCGAGTTCGACGCGGAACCCGACCCTGCGCAGCAGCAGGCAGGCGCACACCGGAGCGAGGGTGTTGCCCGCCACGATCCCCAGCACGGGCAGGAACGACGGCCCGATCGCGATGTTCACGGCGAACGCGCCGATCGCGACGCCCGGCCACAGCCGGATCCCGCCGAGCAGCAGTCCGACCAGGGCGATCCCGGTCGGTGGCCACATCGGGGTGACCTGACCGCGCACCAGTTGCTGCTCCAGGCCGATGCGGGCCCCGCCGTAGTAGGCGGCGGCCATCACCAGGATCCACAGGGCCGTGGCCCGGTGCCGCCGGAGCCCCTCGCCGTGGCCGTCGGCGGTCATCGCGGTGCCGTCCCGCAGGGACCGCCGTGGCCGAGGACGAGTACGGCGGCGTCGTCGCTGTGCCCGGTGAGGTCGGCCACGGCGATCACCCGGGCGGCCAGTTCGTCGGGGTCGGCGGTGCAGCCGGCGGCGGCCAGGTCCGCCACACGGGCCAGCCCCTCGTCGAGGGGATGGCCGGGTCCCTCCACCACGCCGTCGGTGACCAGCACGAAGGCACCGGTGCCGGCCAGGACGCGGCGTGTCGACGGGTACTTCTCGCCGTCGAGGATGCCCAGCGGCAGGCCGCCCTCGTCGAGCACGACCTCGCAGTGGCCGTCGTCGGTGGCCCACACCGCCGGGACGTGCCCGGCGCGGGCGTCGACCAGTTCGCAGGTCGCGGGGTCGAAGCGGAGGAAGGTGCACGTCACGAAGAGCCCGGAGCCCATGGAGATCAGCAGGTCGTTGGTGCGGGCGAGCACCTCCGCGGGCTCCGTGGTCGCGACGGCGACGGCGCGCAGGCAGGTGCGCACCTGGCCCATGTAGGCGGCGGCCTCGACGTCGTGGCCCTGCACGTCGCCGATCGCGCAGCCGACGCTGCCGTCCGGCATGGGGAACACGTCGTACCAGTCGCCGCCGATGTCGAGCCCGTCACGCGCGGGGGCGTACCGGCCCGCCACGCGCAGCCCCGGGACGGCCGGGAGCGCGGCGCGGAGGGTGTGCCGCTGGAGAGCGGCCGCCAGCTCCACCCGAGCCTGCTGCATCTTGATCCGCTCCAGGATGCGGCCGGTGAGCTGTCCGAGTGTGTTCAACAGCTCCTCGGCGCTGCTGCTGGAGGGAGCGGTGTGACGTCGGGACATGGCACCAACGCTCCGGGGCCTTGGGCACTCGCGCCACTTCTCACCCTACGCCCGCGGCCCCTCCGCACCCCTGGTCAGAGCCAGCCGCGGCGGGCCGCCTGCCATGCGAGCTGCATGCGGGTCGCGGCGCCTGCCAGCGTCATCATGTGCTGGATGTGGCGCTGGACGGTGCGCCGGCTCAGGCCCATCTGGCTGGCGATGGCCTTGTCCGCCACGCCCGCGACGAGCAGCGACAGCAGCCGGCGGTCGGTCTCGCTCAGCGGGTCGGAGCCGTCCGCGTCGTCGGCGCCGCTCATCGCGCCGGACGCGCTGACGTGCAGCGGTACCGCGTCCTCCCAGTAGCGTTCGAACAGCGCGGTCAGCGCCTCCAGGAGGCTGCTGTCGCGCAGCAGCGCCGCGGTCGGCTCGTTCGGGCTGCCGTGCGGGCCGCCGGGGACCAGGGGGCAGATGGCGATGGTGCGGTCGGCGACCGCGAGCCGCAGCGGCAGATGGGGCACGGAGCGGGCTATCTCCCCGGCCTGGACGCCCTCAACAACGTTGTCAATGGCCCCGTCGTCGTCGAAGAACGCCCGCTCGTACAGGACGCGGTACCGCACGCCGCGGGCGAGGGCGTCGTACTCGGCGCGGTTGCTCCCCGAGGGCATGGCGACGTACTGCGCCTTGCAGAACCAGAGCATCTCGTGGCGCGCGTTCTCCTGCATCTGCCGCAGGTGCTGGCGCAGCGCCTGGCTGCCGGTGATGACCTCGATGAGCTGGCCGGCGTCCTGGCGGCGCGCCGTACTGCGGTAGCTGTCCAGCAGGTCGGTGACCGCGGTGCGGGCCTTGTCGAGGGCGTCGGCCTGGCGTTGCAGACGCGGCAGCAGGGCCACGTCGGGCGGGGTGGCGGCGTAGTGCCGGGGGCGGTTGTCGGTGGGGCTGGCGAGCCCCTTGGTGGCGAGGGAGGCGAGGACGCCCTCCGTCTGCCCGGGCGGGAGGCCCGTCTGTACCGCGACGTCGTCCGCCGAGGCGGTCGCGGTGGTGACCAGAAGCCGGTAGACGGTCTCCTCGACCGCGGTGAGGCCAGCCGCCTCGAGCATGCCGCGTTCCTCCGGGTCCGAACGGGTCCGCACGGCATGCGCACAGGGCGGGCACAAGCCGTACATTTCGTTAAAGGCCGGACTATACCCGGGAAATGTTTCGTGCCAATGGCGCGGCGGGTGCCGGGGCCCACACTCCCCTGCACCCGCCGCTGTGTCAACGGTGACGCCCCACCGTCACCGTCCTCCGGAGGCCCGTGCGCCGCTGTGCAGGTACGCGCGGTCCACCGTCTGCCGGACGCTGTTGCCGGCCGCGTCGGTCGCGGTCACGCGCAGCGTCACGTAGGCGTCGCCGCGCACCCGCGACGGACGCTCCACGGTGGCGGTGAAGCCGCCACCCTTGCGGGCCGTGCCCGCCCGGGTCCAGGTCCGCCCGTCGTCGTAGGACGTCTCCACCCGCAGGGTCACCCCGCGCGGCGCGGCCATGCCGTCCTGCATCCGCACGTTCAGGCCCAGCTGGTACCGGCGGGCGGGGCCCACCGCGTTGCGGGCGTCGACCGGCACCGCGTAGTCGACCTGCAGCAGGGGCAGCAGCGTCGTGTCGGCGGCGGAACCGGAGCGGAAGGACCACGAGGTGCGGGTGCCGGCGCCGAAGCGCCAGTCGTCCGATACCCGGGTGGTCGCCAGGTCCAGCCGGTACTTCGCGTCGCCCGCCGGCACCTCGAAGTCGCCCCACGCGCCCTGGTCGGACGCGGCGATCTGCTTCCCGTCGCGGTAGAGCACCGCGGTGGCGGTGTCGTCCACCGGCGCTCCGTCGCCGACGCGGGCCGCGCCGGTTCCGATGCCGCCACCGAGGCCGTTGAGCTCGTAGAACGAATAGTGGCCGGTGCCGGAGTCGTTGAACTCCGGAACGAAGACGGACAGGGTGTTGCCGTTGCGCACCGACGGCCAGGCCGCGCCGCGCGGAATCGACGGACGGACCACGGCCCCGAACCAGCGCTCCGTGGCCTTCTGACCGGACCGGTAGGTGCGCGGCACGTCCCGCATGCCTGCCCCGAGCGGGGTGTCCATGCCGAAGACGACGTTGTGGTGCACGGTGTGGCGCCACAGGGTGTCCCCGCCGGTCACGTACTCCACGCGCTCCCGGCCCGTCGGCACCTCACGGCTGTACTGGTTCCAGGCGGTGTCCTGGTACGGACGCCACCCGAAGCGCTGCTCGCTCGCCCACTGCGAGGCGCCGGTACGGGTGTAGGTGCTGCGGACCACGGCGCTCTCGCGCTCGGAGACGGTGTGCACCAGGTTCTTCGGAACGAAGCCCTTGGACACCTGCATCACGTCGTACAGGTACGGGCTGCGCACCGTGCCGGAGAACTCCACCGTGGTGGTGCGCTTCTTGATGCGCTTGAGGAGCGCGGTGCCCTCCGCCGTGCCGGCGCGCATGGTCGGCAGGGCCATGCGGTCACCGGTCGGGCTCCACCGGGTCCAGGGGTAGAAGCCCTCCTCCACGACCAGCATCAGCGCCTTGGCCCCGGCCTCCTTGGCCGCCTTGGCGAGCTGCCGGTCGTCGGAGAAGTCCCAGCGGACCACGGCCAGCTTGCCGCGCACGCCGGCCTTCTTCAGCTCGGCCGCGGTGCCGGTGCCGGCGTCGACGGCGGTCAGCTTGGCACCCTTGTCGTCGAAGGCCGGGGACGCGGGCACGTAGTACGGGGTGAAGGCCGGCGACGTGCCGGAGACCTTCGCCCGCAGTTGCGGGGCGACCAGCTGCCAGCGCGAGGCGAACTCGAAGTCGCCGTCGGTGACGCGCGCGGTGGGGCTGACGTAGATCCGCTTGGCGATGTCGAAGAACATCACGCCCTGGATCAGGCCGTTGCCGTCGATCTTCCGGTACGTCTGGTAGCTGAGGATGCCGCGCTGCTCGGCGGGCCGGGGCGTGCGGATCTTCACCTCGGTGACCTTGGAGGCGTCGAGCGTCACCGTGGTGTCCTTGGTGACCTTCACCTCCGGGTTGACCACCTCGCGGAGCTCCTGGCCGTCGGCGGCCCTGTCCAGCGTCCCGAAGCTGAGCTGGTAGGTGCCCTCCTCGACCTCGGCGACGGCGGGCTCGACGCCGCTGTACTGCACGAACCCGTCGGCGCCCCAGATCGTCGGCGCCGCGCCCTCGATGACCTTGCCGTCGCGGTCGCGGGCGACCACGGTCAACTTGTGCTTGGGGGCGTGCACGTTGAGGCTGACGGTGGTGTGGGCGACAACCGTGCCGTCGGCCGCCGCGGCGGTGACGTAGCCGTAGTACTTCCCGCGCGCGGCGTGGGCCGCGTCGGTGCTCAGCGGGACGTCGGCGGTGGCACCGGGCGCGAGGCTCACGGTGCCGGAGCCGAGGGTGACGACCCCGTCGGGCAGCGCGCGCCCGGTTCCGGTGGACAGCTTGACGGCCAGCTTCAGATCGACCGTCTTGTCACCGGTGTTGGTGTAGCGCACGGTGGCCGCCTGCTGCCGTCCCGCCGTCCCGCCGTTCTGGACCGGGGGCAGCGCGACCGTGCCGGTCGCGGTGATCGGGCCGATGGCGGTGGCCAGGTCGATCCGGCCGCCGCCCTGCTCGGTCACCTTGGTGCCGGGCACCGTGCGCGAAGTGCTGATCAGCGCGTCCTTGATCTGCTGCGCGCCCCAGCCCGGGTGCTGCTGCGCCAGCAGCGCCGCGGCGCCCGCGACGTGCGGAGTCGCCATCGACGTGCCCGAGGCGGCGACGTAGTTCGCGTCGACCGGGTCGCCCATGGTGGTGCCCGCGGCACGGGCGGCCACGATGCCCACGCCCGGGGCGGTCACGTCGGGCTTGACGGCGCCGTCGCCGAAGCGCGGGCCGCGGCTGGAGAAGGAGGCGAGGGAGTCGTCCCGGTCGACGGCGCCCACGGTCAGCGCGGCGTCGGCAGCGCCCGGCGAGCCGACGGTGGACGGCCCCGGGCCGGCGTTGCCCGCGGCGATGACGAACAGCGTGTCCGTCGACGCGGTCAGGGTGTTGACGGCCTGGCTCATCGGGTCGGTGCCATCGGTCTGGATGTCCGCACCGAGGCTCATGTTGACGACCTTGGCGTGCTCGCCCGCCGCCCACTCCATACCGTCGATGACCTGCGACTCCGAGCCCGAGCCGTCGTCGCCGAGCACCTTGCCGACCAGCAGGTCGGCCTTGGGCGCCACGCCCCGCCGGGTCCCCGCCGACGCCGCACCGGTGCCGCCGACGGTCGAGGCGACGTGCGTGCCGTGCCCGAAGTGGTCATCGGTGTTCGCGCTGTCGGAGAAGTTCCTGGCCTCCGCGATCCGCCCCGCGAGATCGGGGTGGTTCGCGTCGACACCGGTGTCCAGCACCGCGACCTTCACACCCTGGCCCTCGTACCCGGCCTTCCACGCGGCGGGCGCGTTGATCTGCGCGGTGCTGCGGTCCAGGACCGCCTTCACCTTGCCGTCCAGCGAGACCCGCGGGGTCACCGCGGCCCGGGCGGCGTCCGAGGTCCCGCCGCCGGGGTTCAGCGTCTTCCAGAAGGCGCCGAGTTCGTCGCCGGCGACCCGGAGGGAGCGGGCGTCGATGCTCTCCAGGGTGCGCGCGGACGTCTTGTCCGCGCGGAGCGCCACCAGCCGGTCGGCGGTCGCCCCGGCGGTCTTCGCCGCCTGCGACGTCACGCGGGCCCCGTCCCGTGACGGCTCGGGCCGCGAGGAGACGATCAGCGGCAGCGTGGAGGTGTGCGCCTCGTCGTATCCGGCGGCGATCAGTGCCGTCACGTTGAACAGCCGGCGGTCAAGGGTGCCCGCGGACACCAGTGCCTCGGCGTCGAACGGCATGACGGTCAGCGATTTGTCGTCGGCTTCCAGCGTGCGGAAGGGGATGTGTTCGCGGCCAGGTCCGGGCTGGACCGAGGCGGTCCTCCGCCCACCGGGCAGCGACGTCACCGTCACCCGGTCACCGCTCACCAGCCGGACGGTGGTGGAGGACGTCCCGTCACGGTCGGCGGATCGCGCCGGGCCGTCCGGGGTGGTCCCTGCGGAGGCGGTCGTCGAGCCTCCGAGCGTCACCACCAGCACTGTCGATATCGCCGCCGTGAGGCGGAACCATGCCATCAGCCAAACACCTTTCGTACAGCTCCGGGTCACGCGCTGTCCGACAGAATCTGCCGATGCCGGGGAGGTGTCACCGGGTATCAGCTGTCACAGCTGGGACATGTCCCAACGGCGACACGGCGCGGTTCGGGCAACCTGCGACGACCCCCGCCAGGGCACGGCGAACCATCCGGTGATGGTACGAACCACCCCCAAAGGGCGGGCCCTGCCGGTCCAGCGGCGCCTGATGGCGGAGCCGCGCGCGGGCGCGGACCGGACGGCCGTGGGCGATCCCGCGACCCGAGGTCCCTCGTGCGGCTGCCGACGCCAGGCGCCCGGCAGGGCGCGGCTCGCCGCCCGGGCCCGTCTGCCCGGGGAGGTGGCCCAGGCCGCCGCGCCGCGGGCCAGGAGCGCGGCCCCGACCCCGGCGACACGCGCCCCCTACGGCCCGCCGAGGCCCTCGCGAACGGATGCGGACGGCCTTCGCCACTCCCCCGCCCGCGCCCGGCTCGTGACGGGCGGCCCCGGGACCCCCGGGGGCCCGGAGGGCGGGTACCACGTGCGTCCCGCCGTCTTCGCCGACGTCGACGACGCGTTGCGGACCGACGTGCGGAGACCTTCGGTCCGGTGCCGGTCGTCATCCCCTGCGACGACGAGGACGAGGCCGTCCGCATCGCCAACGACTCCCCCGTACCGGCTGGGCGGCGAGGTGCGGACGGCGAACCGGGAGCACGGCCTTGAGGTCGCGCGGCAGTTCCGCACGGGCACCTTCCACGTCGACGGCGCCGCGGCCGTGAGCTCGGCGCGGCAGGGCCGGCCCGCTGCACCGACCTGAAGACCATCGCGCTCCGACCCGCGGTGCCTCCCCCGTCGCTCAGCCCCCGGAGGAGGTCTCCGCCAGCGCGGCCTCCACCGCATCGACGGCCTCCTCCGGGGAGGCCGCCCGCAGGAACGTCTCCCCGGCCGGGGGCCCCTGCACGTCCCAGCCGTCGACCACGACGACGGGCTTGCCGGTCCGCAGGGCGAGCGCCACCTCGCTCAGGGTGCCCCAGCTGCCGCCGACCGCCACCACGGCGTCGGCGGCGGCGACGACCAGGCCGTTGCGGAGCTCGCCGAGGCCGGTGGCGATCGCCACGGAGAGGGACGGGTCACCCGCCCGGCGGTCCCGGCCCGGGAGGAGTCCGACGGTGGTCCCGCCGTACGCGCGGGCTCCCTCGGACGCGGCGCCCATCACCCCGCCGAGGCCGCCGCAGACGACGACGGCGCCGCGCCGGGCAAGGAGTTCGCCGACCCTGCGGGCGACCTCGCGCTCCGGCTCCCCGGCCTCCGCGGGCCCCACCACGGCGACGTAACGGCTCGTCATGACCCCTCCCCCGGCGTCCCGCTCCGATTGACACAACGGACAATCAGGATATTCGCTGCATGTGTGACCTCGTACGCCCTCACGCCCCGACGCGTGTCCCTCGCCCTGCTGGCCACCACGCTGGCTCTGACCGCCTGCGAGGGGGCGCCGTCCGCCCCGGAGTCCATGGTCGCCACGGGGCGCGCGGCCGCCACCGCCACCCCGAAGGGGTCCTGCGTCGACCGGGTCCTGGCCGCGATGAACGACACCCAGCGTGTCGGTCAGCTCTTCATGGGGGCGGCCCAGTTGCCCTCGCCGCCGAAGGCGGACCAGGACGCGATGCGGTCGTACGCCGTCGGGTCGGTGTTCCTCGCGGGGCGCAGCACGGCCGGCGTGACGAAGACCCGGACCCTGGTGGACGGGCTGCAGAAGTCGCTCGGGCAGACGGTGGCCGGGCAGCGGGTCGGCCTGCTGGTCTCCACGGACCAGGAGGGCGGTCAGGTGCAGGTCCTCAAGGGCACCGGCTTCTCCACCATCCCCAGCGGGAAGACGCAGGGCACCTGGTCCACCGCCACGCTGCGCTCGCGCGCGGAGGGCTGGGCGAAGGAGCTGAAGAAGGCGGGCGTCAACGTCAACCTGGCCCCCGTCGCCGACATCGTCCCCACCTCGATCGGCACCGCGAACGCCCCCATCGGCCGCTACGGCCGCCAGTTCGGCGCGACGTCCGGCGTGGTGTCCCCGCACGTCACGGCGTACGTCCAGGGCTCGAAGACGGCCGGGGTGCTGACCACGCCCAAGCACTTCCCGGGCCTCGGCAGCGTCAAGGGCAACACGGACACGACCGCCTCGGTGACGGACACGACGCTGACCCGCACCGGCAGCAACATCGCCCCCTTCCGCGCGGGCATCTCCGCGGGCGCGGGGCTGGTGATGGTGTCGCTGGCGACGTACAAGCGCATCGACCCCAAGCACAAGGCCGTCTTCTCCTCGCTGATCGTCGATCAGACCCTCCGCCGCGACCTGGGCTTCAAGGGCGTCATCATCTCCGACGACCTCGGCAAGGCCGCCTCCGCCCAGTCCGTCGCCCTCGGCCAGCGCGCCCTGTCCTTCCTCCGCGCCGGCGGCGACCTCACCCTCACCGTCTCCCCCAAGGGCATCCCCACGATGGCCGAGGGCATCCGCTACGCCATGCGCCACGAACCGAAGGTGCGGACGCTGGTCGCGAACAGCGTGCGGCGGGTGCTCACGGCCAAGCAGGCGGCGGGGGTGCTGCGCTGCACGAGCTGATACCGCGGCGCCGGCCCCGGGCCGCAGGTCAGCCGGCCTCGATCCGCGCCGCCAGCGCGGAGAGCATCGAGGTCAGCTCCCGGGCGGACACCACGGTGTTCTCGAACTGGCCGTACTTGTCGCAGAGCTCGAACGCGCCGTCGTCGCGTCCGCGCACGAACGCCGTCGTGGTGTTCACCGACGAGCCGGGAGAGTCCCCGGACACCACCCGCTCCACCGCCTCCAGGAACAGCCGGACGCTGTGGGCCCGCTTGCCGAACGAGATCGCCAGCGTCTCCACCGACCACAGCAGGTTCTCGTCCGCCGGCGGTGTACGCGTGGGCTTGCAGAAGCCGTCGCTACGGGGGAAGTCCCAAGCGGCGGCGTCACCTTCGGTCACGGGCTCGGACTCCTTCGGGAGGGGGACGGTGACGGTACGTGAGGTCCGCCGCCGGATGCCTGGGGACCGTAGCACCCCGGGACGGGGCCGGATCGACACCCGGGGGAACGGCCGGGATGGCGGGGCGGGGCCGTCCGGTGGCACTGTCGGAGCATGGAGCACCTCTCGCGCAGGCACGTCGCACAACGCTGGCTCGCCCGCTTGGCCCTGGCCGCGGCGGGGGCGGCCGTGGCGCTGCCGCTGGTGGTCGCGGGGCTGCGCAGCATCGCGTTGGTGGGCGCCGCGCTGGGCGGCACCGCGGTGACGGCGGCAGGGGCGTGGTGGGTGCTGACCCGCCGCGGTGTGGTGCGGGCGCTGGCCGTACTGCTGACCGTGGTGACCCCGCTGGCCGTCCTCGCCTTCTACGACCGGGCCAATCTGCTCTGGGTCGTGGTCACCTCGCTGGCGCTGTGGGCGCTGGCCGTCGGCGCCGGGCGCAACGCGGTGCGCGCCACCCGGGCCCATGAGGCACGGCTGCGGGAACGGATCGCGGCCCGGCCGCGGCGACCGTTCCTGATCATGAACCCGCGCTCCGGCGGCGGCAAGGTCGGCGCCTTCGGGCTGAAGGAGAAGGCGGAGGCGCTCGGCGCCCGGGTCGTGCTGCTCGACCCCGAACACCCGCAGGACGTCGCCGAGCTGGCCCGGCAGGCGGCCGACGAGGGCGCCGACCTGCTCGGGGTGGCCGGCGGGGACGGCACGCAGGCGCTGGTGGCCGGGGTGGCCGTCGAACGGGGACTGCCGTTCCTGGTGATCTGCGCGGGCACCCGCAACCACTTCGCCATGGACCTGGGTCTGGACCGCGCCGACCCCGCGGCCTGCCTGGACGCGCTCAGGGACGGCGTGGAGCTGCGGGTCGACCTCGGCTACGTGGGCGACCGGCCCTTCGTCAACAACGTGTCGTTCGGCGCCTACGCGGCCGTCGTGCAGAGTCCCGCGTACCGGGACGACAAGGTCGGCACCATCCTGGAACTCCTGCCCGACCTGCTCACCCACCGCGCCGGGCCCCGGCTGACGGCCACGGCCGGGGACACCGTCGTCGACGAGCCGCAGGCCGTGCTGGTGAGCAACAACCCGTACCGGACCGACGACCCGGCCGGGCTCGGCCGCCGGGACCGTCTCGACACCGGTCTGCTGGGGTTGCTCGGCGTCAAGGTCGACAACGCGGCCCAGGCCGCGGGGCTGCTGATGGGCCCGCGGGTCGCCTCCGGGCTCACCGTGGCGACGGCGCGGGAGGTGGTGACCACGGCCGACGCCGACGAGATCGACGCGGGCGTGGACGGCGAGGCGCTCGTGCTGCCCACGCCCGTGCGCTGCCGCATCCGCCCCGGCGCGCTGCGGGTCCGGGTGCCCCGCGGCCGCCCGGGGGTGCCGGCCACGGGCGTGCGCACGGACTGGCGCCGGCTGCGCAAGCTCGCGCTGACCATGGGCCGCACCGCGGCCGGACGCCCGGATCGGCCGGGTTGGCCCAGCGCCTGATCGGGCCGGTGGCCCCGGCGACGCGGAGACCCGCACCGGCACCGGTGCTCCCGGGCCAGCGACCGATCCCGTCCCCGTACGCACGTGCGCGCGGATCAGCGGCCGGGCGGCCGAAACCAGCGCCGCACCGCAACCCGGCCCGGACCGGCCCCCGGACGGGCCGGCTCAGCGCCTGATCAGGCTGGAGTCCCGGACCACCAGCTCCGGCTGGAGCACGACCCGGCGATGCTGGTGCTCCCGGGCCTGCGGCCCGGTCTCCTCCAGCAGCATCCCGGCGGCCAGCGCGCCCATGTTCGTGGCGGGCTGCCGCACGGAGGTGAGCGGCACGGCCGCCGCGGCCGCGAACTCGATGTCGTCGTAGCCGACGATGGCCATCTCGCCGGGGACGTCCACCCCCGCCGCGTACAGCGCCTGCAGCACCCCGAGGGCGAGCAGGTCGTTGGCGCAGAACACGGCGGTCGGCCGCTCCGGGAGGCCGAGCAGGCGGTGACCGGCGTCCCGTCCGGCGACGACGTCCAGCCGTTCGGTGGGCAGTTCGCGCAGGGTCTCCGGCGGCAGCCCGGCCTCCGCCAGGGCGGCGAGCGCGCCCTCGCGCCGGTCGCGGACCTGGTGAAGGTGCCCGGGGCCGGAGACGTACGCGATCCTCCGGTGCCCGGCCGCCGCCAGGTGGCCGACGGCCATCCGGCCGCCGGCCACGTCGTCCACCGACACCGAGCACTCGGCGGTGCCCGCCGCCACCCGGTCGACGAGGACGAAGGGGATGCGGTGCCGCCGGAACGCGGCGAGGTTGCCGCCGTCGGCGTCGGCCGGCGTCACCAGCACCCCGCGTACCCGCTGCTCCGCGAAGAGCGACAGGTACGCGGCCTCCTCCTGCGGGTTCTCCGCGCTGTTGCAGACCATCACGCCGAGCCCCGCCGCCCGGGCCGCCCGTTCCGCGCCGCGTGCCACGTCGACGAAGAACGGGTTGCCCATGTCGAGCACGAGCAGGGCCATGATCCTGCTGCGGCCCGCCCGCAACTGCCGGGCGGACTCGCTGCGTACGTACCCCAGCCGGGCGATGGCGCGCTGCACACGGACCCGGGTGGCCTCGGGGACCGCGTCCGGCCGGTTGATCACGTTGGAGACCGTGCCCACGGACACCCCCGCCTCACGGGCGACGTCCTTGATCCCCACCGTGCGGCCCTTCTCCGCCACGCCCCGGCTCTCAGAACTTGAACTGGTCGACGTTGTCCTTGGTGAACACGGTCGGCTTGCCGAGCACCACCACGCCGTCCTTGCCGATGGTGTAGCTGCCCAGGTCACCGGCCTTGAAGGTCTGGCCCTCCGCACCGGAGATCTGGCCGGAGGACAGGGCGACCGCGGCGTACGAGGCGAGCGAGCCGAGCTTGGCCGGGTCCCACAGCTCGAAGGCCTCGACGGTGCCGTTCTTGACGTAGGCGCGCATGTCGTTGGGCGTGCCGAGGCCGGTCAGCTTGACCTTGCCCTTGTACTTGGAGCCCGCCAGGTACTGGGCGGCCGCCTTGATGCCCACCGTGGTCGGGGAGATGATGCCCTTCAGGTTGGGGTACTGCTGGAGCAGGCCCTGGGTCTGCTGGAAGGACTGCTGGGCGTCGTCGTTGCCGTAGGCGACCTTGACCAGCTTGACGTCCTTGTACTTGGGGTCCTTGAGCTCGTCCTTCATGAAGTCGATCCAGGTGTTCTGGTTCGTGGCGGTCTGCGCCGCCGAGAGGATCGCGATCTCGCCCTTGTAGCCGATCTGCTCGGCCAGCAGCTGCACCTCGGTGCGGCCCAGGTCCTCGGAGCTGGCCTGCGACACGAACAGGTCGCGGCACTCCGGCTTGGTGTCCGAGTCGTAGGTGACGACCTTGATGCCGTTCTTGCGGGCCTGGTTCAGCGAGGTGCACAGCGCGCCCGGGTCCTGCGCGGAGACGGCGATCGCGTCGACCTGCTGCTGCGTCAGGGTGTTGACGTAGCTGACCTGGCCGGCGGTGTCGGTGCCGTTGCTGGTGCCGACCTCCTTGTAGGTCGAGCCCAGCGCGTCCAGGGCCTGCTTGCCGCCGCCGTCGGCGATGGTGAAGTACGGGTTGTTGACCTGCTTGGGCAGGAAGGCGACGGTCAGGCCCTTCTTGGTCGCCGCGTTGGGGTCGGCCGACGCGGTCGCCTTGGCTCCGCCGCCGCTGTCCTTGGAGGAGTTCTTGGTGGTGCCGCCGCAGGCCGTGGCGCCGAGCGCGACGGCCGCGGTCACGGCGACGACGACGGTGGCGCGACGGGTGAGGGTTCTGCTGGACATGGTGATCCTTTCGCCTCCGGAGCGGGTGCCGGAGTGAGGACGGGACGGGGTGCGGGTGGTGGTGCTGGTGGTGCCGTGTGACGGGTGCGGGGTGAGGTGGGGGTTCACGAGGCGGCGAGCGCGGCCGGGGCCTCGTCGCCCGACCTCCTGCGCGCCCTGGCCTGCGAGACCTGACGGCCGATCCTCGGGGCGAGGACGGAGATCACCAAGAGCACGCCGGTGACGACGATCTGGGACTGGGCCGAGACGTTGAGCAGGCTCATGACGTTCTGGCCGGCGCCGAGCAGGAACACCCCGGCGATCGCGCCGCCCAGGGTGCCCTTCCCGCCGTCGAAGTCGATGCCGCCGAGCAGGACCCCGGCGATGACGGACAGCTCCAGACCGGTGGCGTTGTCGTAGCGCGCGCTGGCGTAGTGCAGGGCCCAGAAGATCCCGGTGAGGGAGGAGACCAGACCGGTCGTCACGAACATCGCCAGCTTCAGCCGCCGCACGCGCACACCCGCGAACCGAGCCGCCTCCTCAGAGGCGCCGACGGCGAACAGGGAACGTCCGAAGGGGGTCGCGTGGAGCACGAGGACGGCGACCAGCAGCAGGACGGCGAAGGGGATCGCCGCGTACGGGATGAAGGTGCCGTCGATCCGGCCGGCGCCGAAGTCGAGGTACTGCTGCGGGAAGTCGGTGACGGAGTCGGCGCCGAGCACGATCTGCGCGATGCCGCGGTAGGCGGCCAGCGTGCCGATGGTGACGGCGAGCGAGGGCAGGCCGAGCCGGGTCACGAGCAGGCCGTTGACCAGGCCGCACAGGGCGCCGAGGAGCAGGCAGAGCGGGATGATCGTCTCGATCGCCATGCCGCCGTTCCACAGCGCGCCCATCACGGCCCCGGACAGGCCGGCGGTGGAGCCGACGGACAGGTCGATCTCGCCGGAGACCACGAGCATGGTCATCGGCAGCGCGATGAGCGCGATCGGCAGGGTGTTGCCGATCAGGAAGGACACGTTCAGGGCGTTGCCGAAGTTGTCCACGAAGGAGAAGGAGCAGATCAGCAGGACGACGAGCAGGGCGCCGACCGCGGTGTCCCAGCGCACCGCGCCGCCGAGGCGGGCGAGCGGGGCGGGGGCCTTGGTGGTCTCAGGCATGGTGGGCACTCCTCATCTGTGCGGCCCGCTTGCGGAGGACGCCGGCCACCCGCAGCGCCACGATCCGGTCGACGGCGATGGCGAGCAGGAGCAGGACGCCGTCGATGGCCAGCACCCACACCGAGCTGACGCCGATGGAGGGCAGGACGCTGTTGATCGAGGTCAGCAGCAGGGCGCCGAGCGCGGCGCCGTACACGGTGCCGGAGCCGCCGGTGAAGGCGACGCCGCCGACCACCACGGCGCTGACGACGGTCAGTTCGTAGCCGTTGCCGGTGCCGGAGTCGACGTTGCCGAACCGGGCGAGGTAGAGCGCGCCGGCGAGTCCGGCGAGCGCCCCGCACACCACGTACGCGGTCAGGATCCGCTTGCGGACCGGCACGCCGGCCAGCCGGGCGGCCTCCGGGCTGGAGCCCAGCGCGTACAGGTCGCGGCCGCCGCGGTAGCTGCGCAGGTAGTAGCCGACCGCGACCAGCACCGCGAGCGTCAGGAGCGCGAGGTAGGGGACCACCGACAGGCCGTCGTGACCGAAGTCGACGAAGCTCGCCGGCAGGTCGCCCGCGGTGATCTGACGGGATCCGACCCAGATGGAGTCGATGCCGCGGATGATGTAGAGCGTGCCCAGGGTCACCACCAGGGCGGGGACCTGACCCAGACTCACCAGCAGGCCGTTGAGCAGGCCGAAGAGCACGCCGAGCGCGACCGCGATGAGCACGGCGACCAGCGGGTTGCCGCCGCCGTGCAGGTAGGTGCCGGCGGCGAAGGCCGAGATGCCGAGCACCGAGCCGACCGACAGGTCGACGTTGCGGGTGATGACGACCATGGCCTGGCCGATGGCGACCAGCACGAGGATGGTGGCGTTCAGCAGGAGGTCCTTGACGCCCTGCTGGGACAGGAACTCGCTGTTGTAGACCTGGGTCGCGGCCAGCATGACCACGAGCACGGCGAGCACGGCGAGCGCCCGCAGTTTCAGCACCCGGTCCAGGAAGCGGCGGGACGCGGTCGGTTCGTCCGCGGCGATCTGCTGCGGGGTGTCGGCGGTCACGGTCACGCCGCCCTCCTCACGCGGCCGGTGGCCGCCGCCATCACGGATTCCTCGGTCGCCTCCGACCGGGGGATCTCGGCCGTCAGTCGTCCCTCGTGCATCACCAGGACGCGGTCCGCCATGCCGAGGATCTCCGGCAGGTCGGAGGAGATCATCAGTACGGCCACGCCCTCGGACGCGAGCCGCGACAGCAGCCGGTGCACCTCGGCCTTGGTGCCGACGTCGATGCCGCGCGTGGGCTCGTCGACGATCAGCACCCCTGGCGCGGTGGCGAGCCACTTGGCGAGGACGACCTTCTGCTGGTTGCCGCCCGAGAGCGTGCCGACGACGTCGGCCAGCCGGGCGTACTTGACCTGGAGCCGGACGGCCCAGTCCAGCGCGCGGCTGCGCTCGGCGCTGCGGCTCATCAGACCGCCCCTGGTGGTGGCGGCGAAGCCGGTGAGGCCGATGTTGCGCTCGATGGACATGTCCATCACCAGGCCCTGGGCCCGGCGGTCCTCGGGGACCAGAGCGATCCCCGCGGCCATGGCCAGGCTCGGCGCGCCGCCGCGCAGCGGCTTGCCGTCGACGACGACCTCCCCGGCGTCCCTGCGGTCCACGCCGAAGATCGCCCGGGCGACCTCGCTGCGCCCGGCGCCGACGAGGCCCGCCAGGCCCACGATCTCGCCGCGGCGCACCTCGAAGGAGACGTCGGTGAAGACACCTTCGCGGGTGAGCCGGCGCACGCTGAGGGCGACCTCGCCGATCTCGGCGTCCTGCTTGGGGTAGAGCTCGTCCAGGTCGCGGCCGACCATGCGGCGCACCAGGTCGTCCTCGGTGAGCCCGTCGAGGGGCTCGCTGGCGATCCACGCGCCGTCCCGCAGGGTGGTGACCCGCTGGCAGAGGGCGAAGATCTCCTCGAGGCGGTGGGAGATGAAGAGCACCGCGGCGCCCTGCTCGCGCAGGGACTTGACGACGCCGAAGAGGCGGGCGACCTCACTGCCGGTGAGCGCGGCGGTCGGCTCGTCCATGATCAGGACGCGGGCGTCGAAGGAGAGCGCTTTGGCGATCTCCACCAACTGCTGGTCGGCGATGGACAGTCCGCGCGCCGGCTGTTCCGGGTCGAGGTCCACGCCGAGGCGGCGGAAGAGATCGGCCGCGGCCTCGCGCACGGCCTTGTGGTCGACCCTGCCCAGCGAACGGCGGGGCTGGCGGCCGACGAAGATGTTCTCGGCCACCGACAGGTCGGGGAAGAGCGTCGGCTCCTGGTAGATGACGGCGACCCCCGCGTCACGGGCGTCCCCCGGGCCGTGGAACTCCACGGGCCGGCCGTCGAGCAGCACCGTGCCGGTGTCCGGGCGGTGCACACCCGCGAGGGTCTTGATCAGTGTCGACTTGCCGGCGCCGTTCTCGCCCGCCAGGGCATGGGCCTCGCCGGCGTGCAGCCGGAGCGACACACCGCGCAGAGCGCGAACGGCACCGAAGGACTTGCTCACCCCCTCGAGCGCGAGCACCGGAGTGGTCTCCGGTTCGGGGTGCGTCATTGCGCCCTCCTGCTATGAAATGTTTCAACGGAGTTGCCGGGAAGCTAGCCCCGCCCTGCGAAGGCGTCAAGAGCCGCCGCCTCCCCCGCCTGACCTGCACCCTCGTGAAACCCGCAGGTAACAGGCCTGACAATGCCGCACGAACAGCAACAACGCGCTTTTGCAGCACGGATGACACGATTCAATAACGGGGATCGAGACCGGTGGACCTCTTGACGGCCACCGGTGGACGTGGATAGCTTCACAGGCGAATGAATCGATTCACTGAAGCCGGTTCACTGAGCCGATTCACCGAGCCATCCGAGGTGGACATGCCTGACATCGCAGCCGTCAAGGCCGCACTCACAGCCCAGCGGATCGAGACGCCGTCCTGGGGTTACGGCAATTCCGGCACCCGTTTCAAGGTCTTCGCCCAGGCCGGGGTGCCCCGTGACCCGTACGAGAAGCTCGACGACGCTGCGAAGGTGCACGAGTTCACCGGCGTCGCCCCCAAGGTGGCCCTGCACATCCCCTGGGACCGGGTGGACGACTACACCGCGCTCGGCGCCCACGCCAAGGAGCGCGGGCTGGAGTTGGGCGCGATCAACTCCAACGTCTTCCAGGACGACGACTACAAGCTCGGCAGCGTGTGCCACCCCGACCCCCGGGTCCGCCGCAAGGCCACGGACCACCTGCTGGAGTGCGTCGACATCATGGACGCCACCGGCTCCGCCGATCTCAAGCTCTGGTTCTCCGACGGCACCAACTACCCCGGCCAGGACGACATCGTGGGCCGCCAGGAGCGTCTCGCCGAGGCCCTCACCGAGGTCTACGAGCGGCTCGGCGACGACCAGCGGATGCTGCTGGAGTACAAGCTCTTCGAGCCGGCGTTCTACACCACCGACGTCCCGGACTGGGGCACCGCCTACGCGCACTGCCTCAAGCTCGGCCCCAAGGCGCAGGTCGTCGTCGACACCGGCCACCACGCGCCGGGCACCAACATCGAGTTCATCGTCGCCTTCCTGCTCAGCCAGGGGAAGCTCGGCGGATTCGACTTCAACTCCCGCTTCTACGCCGACGACGACCTGATGGTCGGCGCCGCCGACCCCTTCCAGCTCTTCCGGATCCTGCACGAGGTCGCCAAGAACGGCGGCCTCGATGCGGCGACCGGCGTGGCCTTCATGCTCGACCAGTGCCACAACATCGAGGCCAAGATCCCCGCGGTCATCCGCTCGGTGATGAACGTCCAGGAGGCCACCGCCAAGGCCCTCCTGGTGGACCTCGACGCCCTGGGCGAGGCACAGCGCTCCGGTGACGTGCTCGCCGCCAACGCCGTGCTCATGGACGCGTACAACACCGACGTGCGCCCTCTGCTGCGCGAGGTGCGCGAGGAGCGCGGCCTGGCCCCCGACCCCGTCGCCGCATACCACGCCTCCGGCTGGCAGGAGCACATCGTGGCCGACCGCGTCGGCGGCACCCAGGCCGGCTGGGGCGCGTAGGCCCTGCCCGCCTGACGCCCGTCCTCCCCGCCCCTCCTC
>NZ_JARAVO010000137.1:0-24583 GCF_033792805.1 Streptomyces sp. PA03-1a | reverse complement strand
GTGCGCCGCCTCACCCCCGCCGACCTCCCCGCCTGCAGCGCGCTGGCCGTCAGCCGCGACTGGGGCGCCGAGGAGCACAAGTGGCGCTTCCTGCTCACCCACGGCACCGGTTACGGCATCGACGCCCCCGACGGCGACGGCCTGGCCGCCACCACCGTCCTGACGCGCTACGCGGGCGGCCTGGCGGCGGTCAGCATGGTCCTGGTCGCGGCCCGGTACGAGGGGCAGGGCCTCGGGCGGCGGATCATGACCCACGTCCTGGCCGAGGCGGGCGACGACACCGTCACCCTGCACGCCACCGACCGCGGCCGCCCCCTCTACGAGAAGCTCGGCTTCCGGGTGGTCGGCACCGTCGTCACCCACCGCGGCCGCTTCGCCCCGCGGGTGCCCGCCGGGACCGGCGGTCCCGCCGCCGCGCAGCCGCGGCCCTTCACCGATGCCGACCTGCCGGCCCTGCTCGCCCTCGACGCCGAGGTGTTCGGCGCGGACCGCTCACCCCTCCTGCGCGACCTGCCGCGGTTCGCCGAACGCGTCCTGGTCGCCGAGGAGGACGGTGTCCTGACCGGTTACGCCTCGGCCTGGCTGAACGCGGACACCCTGGTCGTGGGTCCCGTCGTCGCCGGGAGCGCGGCCGGGGCCAAGGGGCTGATCGGCGCGATCACCCGCGACGCGGGCACACCCGTCCGCCTCGACCTGCGCACCGGCACCCCCGGCGGTCTCGACGGCTGGGCCGCGGAGCACGGCGTGGCCCCCGTCTTCCCCAACACCCTCATGGTGCTCGGTGACCGTGATCTGCCCGGCGACGAACACCGCCGCCACGCACCGCTGATGGTGGCCCTGGGCTGAGCCGCCGTCCTGCCGCGCGGAGGTCGCACGGCGGATCCCGCCCGCGGACGGCTCAGGTCTGGGCCATGTCCACGAAGCGCGAGTAGTGGCCCTGGAAGGCCACGGTGATGGTGGCCGTGGGGCCGTTGCGGTGCTTGGCGACGATCAGGTCGGCCTCGCCCGCGCGCGGGGACTCCTTCTCGTAGGCGTCCTCGCGGTGCAGCAGGATCACCATGTCCGCATCCTGCTCGATGGAGCCCGATTCACGCAGGTCGCTGACCATGGGCTTCTTGTCCGTGCGCTGTTCGGGGCCACGGTTCAGCTGGGAGAGCGCGATGACCGGCACCTCGAGCTCCTTCGCCAGGAGCTTGAGGTTGCGGGACATGTCGGAGACCTCCTGCTGACGGCTCTCGGGCCGGCGCGAACCGCCCGCCTGCATCAGCTGGAGGTAGTCGATGACGACCAGACGGAGGTCGTTGCGCTGCTTGAGCCGACGGCACTTGGCCCGGATCTCCATCATCGACAGGTTCGGCGAGTCGTCGATGTAGAGAGGCGCCGCGGAGACGTCCGGCATCCGGCGGGCCAGCCGCGTCCAGTCGTCGTCGGTCATGTTGCCGGAGCGCATGTGGTGCAGGGCGACCCGGGCCTCGGCGGACAGCAGGCGCATCGCGATCTCGTTGCGGCCCATTTCGAGGGAGAAGAAGACGCTGGGCATGCCGTTGGTGACCGAGCAGGCGCGGGCGAAGTCCAGCGCGAGCGTGGACTTGCCCATCGCGGGACGGGCGGCGATGACGATCATCTGGCCCGGGTGCAGGCCGTTGGTGAGGGAGTCCAGGTCGGCGAAGCCGGTGGGCACCCCGGACATCTGGCCGCTGCGCGAGCCGATGGCCTCGATCTCGTCGAGGGCGCCCTCCATGATCTCGGAGAGCGGGAGGTAGTCCTCGCTGGTGCGCTGCTCGGTGACGGCGTAGATCTCGGCCTGCGCGGAGTTGACGATCTCGTCGACGTCGCCGTCGGCGGCGTACCCCATCTGCGTGATGCGCGTGCCCGCCTCGACGAGCCGGCGCAGGACCGCGCGCTCGTGCACGATCTCCGCGTAGTACTCGGCGTTGGCGGCGGTGGGCACCGCGTTGACGAGGCTGTGCAGGTAGGGGGCCCCGCCCACGCGCACGAGCTCACCGCGCTTGGTCAGCTCGGCGGCGACGGTGATGGGGTCGGCGGGCTCACCGCGGGCGTAGAGGTCGAGGATCGCGGCGTAGATGGTCTCGTGGGCGGGCCGGTAGAAGTCGGCGCCCTTCAGCACCTCGACGACGTCGGCGATGGCGTCCTTGGACAGCAGCATGCCGCCGAGCACCGACATCTCGGCGTCCAGGTCCTGCGGGGGTACGCGTTCGAAGCCGGCCGCTCCGCGGTCGTCGTCACGGTCGCGGTCGCGGTCCCGCTCGTCCCTCCGGCGGAAGCGGGAGACGGGCAGGCGGTCACCGGGACCGTCCGGCGGGAACGGCGGCTCGCTCCCCCAATGGTCGTCCGCGGGTTCGGGCTGGCTCACCCCCCTGCCACCTCCTCCCCTCCGGCGCGGACCGCTGCGTCGTGTTCCATTTCCTACGCCACGGCTCTGACAATCAGCCGCCCGGACACACCTGTGGCACGTCGGGCGACGCCCCACGGTAGGGGTCCGCGGGGCCCACAGCCAAGACGGTTATCCACAGGGGCTGGGGATGACCTGTTGAAGAACCGCCCCTACCTGTGGAGAAGCCCGCTCCAGCTGTGTACAGGGCGGGGGACAGTGCGGTGGACAAGCACACAATCACGCAATGATCACGTGGTTGACCTGCGCTTTCTTCATCCACCCACTGTGGACAAGAAAAACTTGCCCGCTCGGCCCAAGATCACGACAAACGGCACGGAGGAGATCACCCTGTGCAGCCGCAAGTAAGAGGCTGCATTGCCTTGCGTCCCTTACATGTGGATGATTACCCTTGCCGGGTGCCCCAGGTCGCCGAACACTCCCCCCAGCAGGCCGTACGCCGCCACGACCGCGAGATCATAGGCCTCGCGCTGCCCGCCTTCGGCGCGCTGGTCGCCGAACCGCTCTTCCTCATGGCCGACAGCGCGATCGTGGGCCACCTCGGCACGTCGCAGCTCGCCGGGCTCGGTGTCGCGGGCGCCCTGCTGACCACCCTCGTCGGCGTCTTCGTCTTCCTCGCCTACGCCACCACCGCCGCCGTCGCCCGCCGGGTCGGCGCGGGCGACCTGCCCGCGGCGATCCGCCAGGGCATGGACGGCATCTGGCTCGCCCTCCTCATCAGCGCCGCCGCGGTCGCCGTCGCCGTCCCCGCGGCACCCGCCCTCGCCGACCTGTTCGGCGCCTCGGGGACCGCGGCGCCCTACGCCGTCACCTACCTGCGGATCAGCGCCCTCGGCATCCCCGCGATGCTCGTCGTCCTCGCGGCCACCGGTGTGCTGCGCGGGCTGCAGGACACCCGTACCCCGCTCTACGTCGCCGTCGGCGGCTTCGCCGTGAACGCCGTGCTCAACGTGGTGCTGGTGTACGGCGCCGGCCTCGGCATCGCCGGCTCCGCCTGGGGCACCGTCATCGCCCAGAACGCGATGGCGGCCGTCTACCTCGCCGTCGTGGTCCGCGGCGCCCGCCGGCACGGCGCCTCGCTCCGGCCCGACCTCGCCGGCATCCGCGCCTGCGCCCAGGCCGGGACGCCCCTGCTGATCCGCACCCTGAGCCTGCGGGCCGTCCTGCTGCTCGCCACCGTGGTCGCGGCCCGGCTCGGGGACGCCTCCGTCGCCGCCCACCAGATCACCACCACCCTCTGGTCGCTGGCGGCCTTCGCCCTGGACTCCATCGCCATCGCGGGTCAGGCCATCATCGGCCGCTACCTCGGCGCCGACGACGTGGCCGGGGCCCGGGCCGCGTGCCGCCGCATGGTGCAGTGGGGCATCGCCTCCGGCATGGTGATCGGCCTGCTCCTGGCCGTCTCCCGGCCGCTGATCGCCCCGCTGTTCACCCCGGACCCGGCCGTGCGCTCCCAGTTGACGACCGTCCTGCTGGTGGCGGCGCTCTCCCAGCCGGTCTGCGGCGTGGTCTTCGTGCTGGACGGGGTCCTCATCGGCGCCGGCGACGGCACCTACCTGGCCTGGGCGACGGTCGTCACCCTCGCCGTCTTCGCCCCGGTGGCGCTGGCCGTACCGGCCCTGGGCGGGGGACTCACCGCCCTGTGGTGGGCGATGGGGCTGATGATGCTCACCCGGCTGGCCGGCCTCCACTGGCGCGCCCGCTCGGGGAAGTGGGCCGTCACCGGCGCCGTACGCGCCTGACCCGCAGGTCATCCCGCACGCCTTCCGCACGGCTCCCGTACGTGAACGACGCCGGGCCCGGAACCTCGCGGTTCCGGGCCCGGCGTTCACGCGGTGCGCGAGTGTCAGGAAGCGACGACCTCGACGTCGAGAGCGGCCTCGACCTCGGGGTGCAGACGCACCGACACCTTGTGCGAGCCCAGCGTCTTGATCGGGGAACCGATCTCGATCCGGCGCTTGTCCACGTCCGGACCGCCCGCGGCCTTGACGGCGGCGGCGATGTCGGCCGGGGTCACCGAACCGAACAGCCGGCCGGCGTCGCCCGCGCGGGTCGACAGCTTGACCTTGACGCCCTCGAGCTGCGCCTTGAAGGAGTTGGCCTGCTCGACGGTCGCGATCTCACGGATCCGGCGCGCGCGGCGGATCTGCTCGACGTCCTTCTCGCCACCCTTGGTCCACGCGATCGCGAAGCCGCGCGGGATCAGGTAGTTGCGGGCGTAGCCGCTCTTGACCTCGACGACATCGCCGGCGGCACCGAGGCCACTGACCTCGTTGGTGAGGATGATCTTCGCCATTGCTCGGTCACCCTTCCTTAGCGAGCGGTCGAGGTGTAGGGCAGCAGCGCCATCTCACGGCTGTTCTTCACGGCCGTGGCGACGTCGCGCTGGTGCTGGGTGCAGTTGCCGGTGACCCGGCGGGCACGGATCTTGCCGCGGTCGGAGATGAACTTCCGCAGCAGGTTCGTGTCCTTGTAGTCGACGTAGGTGATCTTGTCCTTGCAGAACACGCAAACCTTCTTCTTAGGCTTGCGAGCAGGCGGCTTCGCCATTGTCTCTCTCCAGTGTGATCAAGAAGTTTGGTACGCCGCCGCCCTTAGAAGGGCGGCTCGTCCGAGAAACCGCCGCCGCCGCCGCTGGCCCGGGTGATCTTGGCGGTCGCGCTGCGCAGGCTGGCGCCGACCTCGTCGACGTCCAGCTCGTAGACCGTCCGCTTGACGCCCTCGCGGTCGTCGTACGAGCGCTGCTTCAGACGGCCCTGCACGATGACGCGCATGCCCTTCTGGAGCGACTCGGCCACGTTCTCCGCCGCCTGCCGCCAGACCGAGCACGTGAGGAAGAGGCTCTCGCCGTCCTTCCACTCGTTGGTCTGCCGGTCGAAGGTGCGGGGAGTGGACGCGACACGGAACTTCGCGACCGCCGCACCGGACGGGGTGAAGCGCAGCTCGGGGTCGTCGACGAGATTGCCGACGACCGTGATGACGGTCTCGCCTGCCATGGTGAGTGACCTCTCGGCTTTGCTTGGCTTCTCGGTTTCCCGACTGCCTGAGCCGTCAGGCTCAGTGGGTCTCGGGACGGAGGACCTTGGTCCGGAGGACCGACTCGTTCAGGTTCATCTGACGGTCGAGCTCCTTGACGACCTCAGGAGTGGCGTTGAGGTCGATGACCGAGTAGATGCCCTCGGGCTTCTTCTTGATCTCGTACGAAAGACGACGACGGCCCCAGGTGTCGACCTTCTCGACCTTGCCGCCGCCATTGCGGACGACGCCGAGGAAGTTCTCGATCAGCGGGGAGACAGCACGCTCCTCGAGATCGGGGTCGAGGATCACCATCACCTCGTAGTGACGCATGTGGAACCCACCTCCTTTGGACTCAGCGGCCACGGCGTTTCCGTGGCAGGAGGGTTTGCATCGCGTCGCAACGGTATCGCGGCCCACCGACAACGCCCGCGGCGTTCCGGGGATCACTCCCCGAAGGCCCTTCGGGACCGTCGTGTGGACCTGCACAGACACCGGTGCAGACGGTACACACTACCCGCCTCGTGGCTTCCGGTTGAAATCCGGCCCCGGAAGCCCGCAATCTGTACACATCGGGTGTGTCCGGCGCTACGATGCGCCACCTCTCCATCACGGAGGTGCCCTATGGCACAGGCAGTGCGACCCACCACCGGCAGCCGTCTCTACCAGCGGATCCTCAGCACCCTCAACTCGGACGGCCGACCCCACCCGGTGGAGAACACCCTGGCCGTCGCGACCGTCGTGCTCGGCCTGATCTCCTCCATCGCGGCGTTCTGGAGCGGGCTGCACCTGCTCAGCTCCTGGGCCGGCCTGGTCGGCATCCTCGTGGGCGCCGTCGGGCAGTACCGCTCCGCGACCACGGCCGAGCGCTTCTTCTTCATCATCGGCATGGGGCTGGCCGCGGTCGGCTTCTACATCGGCATGGCCCACGGCGGCCTCTTCGGCGGGGTGGTGTCCTAGCCCTCCGTTCCCGGCCCCCGCCGGGAGAAGCCGCGGACCGAGTTGTCCACAGCCCTCGCGGGGGCGTTCGCCGTTCGCAGTAGGCTTCGGCGCAGTAGTGCAGTCAGCAATGCCGTAGCCGCAGCGATGGGGAGCGCCCCGCATGAGCTTGACCCTGAGGACCATCAGTCGGGAACAGCACCTGGCGTACATCCAGAGCCTGCCCTCGGCAAGCCACTGCCAGGTTCCCGCCTGGGCGGACGTCAAGACGGAGTGGCGCTCGGAGAACCTCGGCTGGTTCGACGACAAGACCGGTGAGCTGGTCGGCGCCGGCCTGGTGCTCTACCGGCAACTGCCCAAGGTGAAGCGCTACCTCGCGTACCTCCCCGAGGGCCCGGTGATCAACTGGTACGCGCCCAACCTGGAGGAGTGGCTGCGCCCGATGCTGGCGCACCTGAAGCAGCAGGGCGCGTTCTCCGTGAAGATGGGCCCGCCGGTCGTCATCCGCCGCTGGGACGCGGCCGCCATCAAGTCCGGCATCGCCGACCCGGACGTCAAGCGCCTGCGCGACGTCGAGGCCACCTTCATCGAGCCCCGCGCCTTCGAGGTGGCCGACCGGCTGCGCCGCATGGGCTGGCAGCAGGGCGAGGACGGCGGCGCCGGCTTCGGCGACGTGCAGCCCCGCTACGTCTTCCAGGTCCCGCTGGAGAACCGCAGCCTGGACGACGTCCAGAAGGGCTTCAACCAGCTGTGGCGGCGCAACATCAAGAAGGCCGAGAAGGCCGGCGTCGAGGTCGTCCAGGGCAGCTACGACGACCTCCCCGTGTGGCAGCAGCTGTACGAGGTGACCGCCGAGCGCGACCACTTCCGCCCGCGGCCCCTGTCCTACTTCCAGCGCATGTGGCAGGTCCTCAACTCCGAGGACCCCAACCGCATGCGGCTGTACTTCGCCCAGCACGAGGGCGAGGCGGTCGCCGCCGCGACGATGCTCGTCGTCGGCCGGCACGTCTGGTACTCGTACGGGGCCTCGGCCAACCACAAGCGCGAGGTCCGGCCGAGCAACGCCATGCAGTGGCGGATGCTGCGGGATGCCTACGCGCTCGGCGCGAGCGTGTACGACCTGCGCGGCATCAGCGACTCGCTCGACGAGAGCGACCACCTCTTCGGTCTCATCCAGTTCAAGGTGGGCACCGGCGGGCAGGCTGCCGAATACTTGGGCGAGTGGGACTTCCCGCTCAACAAGCTCCTGCACAAGGCGCTCGACATCTACATGTCCCGCCGCTGACCCACCTGCCCGACCGACCGCAGACACCGCAGAAAGGTCCTCGTTCCGGCCATGGCGCTCACCCTGTACGTCGACACCGCGCGCTGGCGTGCGCACCAGCAGTCCGTGGCGGAGCAGTTCCCCGGGCTGGTCCCCGTCTGCAAGGGCAACGGGTACGGCTTCGGGCACGAGCGCCTGGCCGAGGAGGCGATCCGGCTCGGCTCGGACGTCCTCGCCGTGGGCACGACGTACGAGGCCGCCCGGATCAAGGACTGGTTCGGGGGCGACCTGCTGGTGCTGACCCCGTACCGGCTGGGCGAGGAGCCGGTGCCCCTGCCGGACCGCGCCATCCGCTCCGTGTCCTCCGTGGAGGGCGTGCGCGGCCTGGTCGGCGCCCGGGTGGTCATCGAGGTCATGAGCAGCATGCGGCGCCACGGCGTCAGCGAGGACGACCTGGTCAAGCTGCACTCGGCCATAGACGACGTCCGCCTGGAGGGCTTCGCCATCCACCTGCCGCTGGACCGCACCGACGGCTCCGACGCGGTGGAGGAGGTCTTCCGTTGGATGGAACGGCTGCGCGCGGCGCGGCTGCCGCTGCACACCATGTTCGTCAGCCACCTGAAGGCCGGCGAGCTGACCCAGCTGCGCAACCAGTTCCCGCAGACCCGCTTCCGCGCCCGGATCGGCACCCGGCTGTGGCTCGGCGACCACGAGGCCACCGAGTACCGGGGCGCCGTCCTGGACGTCACCCGCATCGCCAAGGGCGAGCGCTTCGGCTACCGCCAGAACAAGGCCTCCGAGGACGGCCACCTGGTCGTCGTAGCGGGCGGTACGTCGCACGGGGTGGGCCTGGAGGCCCCCAAGGCCATGCACGGCGTCATGCCGCGCGCCAAGGGCGTCGCAAGGGCCGGTCTGGCCACCATCAACCGCAACCTGTCGCCCTTCGTGTGGGCCGGCAAGCAGCGCTGGTTCGCCGAGCCCCCGCACATGCAGGTGTCGATCCTCTTCCTGCCGGGCGACGTGGCGCCCCCGGCGGTCGGGGACGAGCTGGTGGCGCACCTGCGGCACACGACGACCACGTTCGACCGCGTCGTCGACCGCTGAACGCCCCGGGCGTCCCCTCCGCTCAGTGGGGCGGGGCCGGCGGCGCCGGGTCCACGCCCCACTGCACCGGGCGCGCCTCGCCGTAGCCGTGACCGTCCTCGGGCCCGCCCTGCAGCGGCGCCGCGTGCCGGGGCTGGTGCGGGGACCGCCCCAGCACGAACGCGTCCTCCGCCCCGTCCAGCACGCCCCCCGAGGGGTCGTCCGAGCCGTCCTGGCGGACCGCGTCGCGCTCGGGGAAGACGATGTCGCGGACGACGACCACGCACAGGTACAGCGTCCCGATCAGGTGCGCCGCGATGGCCAGGTGGTAGCCGTCCTGGGGCAGGCCCTTGCTGTTGCCGCCCGTCGTGTACGCCAGGTACGACCAGATCCCGAGGAAGTACATGACCTCGGCCGCCTGCCAGATCAGGAAGTCCCGCCAGCGCGGCCGGGCGAGCGCCGCGAGGGGCACCAGCCACAGCACGTACTGCGGCGAGTACACCTTGTTGGTCAGGATGAAGGCGGCCACGACGAGGAAGGCCAGCTGCGCGAAGCGCGGGCGCCGCGGGGCGAAGAGGGTCAGCCCCGCCATGCCGGCGCAGAACAGCAGCATGAGCGCGATGGCGTAGGAGTTCGCGCCGTCGATGGACTTGCCGGTCTGCTGGGAGATGATCAGCCAGACCGAGCCGTAGTCGACGCCCCGCTCCTGGCTGAAGGTGTAGAACTTCGCCCAGCCGTCCCGGGCGAGCAGCATCACGGGAAGGTTCACCACGAACCAGGCCACCGCGGCACCGCCCACCGCCGCGCTCCAGGCCTTCAGCTTCCCGGCCCGCAGGCACAACAGGAACAACGGCCCCAGCAGCAGCACCGGGTAGAGCTTGGCGGCCGTCGCCAGCCCGATCAGGATGCCCGCGGCCAGCGGCCGGTTGCGCGACCACAGCATCATCCCGGCCGCCGCGAGGGCGACCGCGAAGAGGTCCCAGTTGATGGTCGCGGTCAGCGCGAACGCGGGCGCCAGCGCGACCAACAGCGCGTCCCACGGGCGGCGCCGGTTGGTCCGGGCGACGCAGACCGCGATGACGGCGGTGCAGACCAGCAGCATCCCGGCGTTGACCAGCCAGTAGATCTGCTCCCGGTGCTGGATCGTGCCGCCGTGCGGGGTGAGCCAGGAGGCGACCTCCATGAACAGCCCCGTCAGGACCGGGTACTCCAGGTAACCCATGCCGCCGGAGACCGTGTCCGGGATGCGGTCGAAGTACGGGACGAGGTCGTCGGCGAAGCCCCGGCCGTAGTACAGGTGCGGGATGTCGGAGTAGCAGGCGTGGCTGTACTGGGCGTTCGCCCCGTAGAACCAGCCGCTGTCGTAGCACGGCAGCTTCTGCACCATGCCCAGCGCGAACATCCCGATCGCGACCAGCACGACCACGCGCAGGGGGTTCCACCACCCCCGCCGCCCCACGGCCGCGAAGCGGCCGAGCGGGCCGCCGATGACCTCGCTCCCGGCCACGGCGACCGGGTCCTCGCGGGTCGGGGGCACGACCGCCTCGGCCTCCGAGGCCTCGTGGTGGGGGTCTTCGCGCACGATCGTCATGGGCCACATCCTGCCCTACATCGCCACGCGCGGAGCGTCGGATCCCCACGCAGCCCTCCACCCGGCGGGAACGCCCGCGGCCGCGGAGGGCGTGCTGCCCTCCGCGGCCGCGGGTTCACTCTCGACGGGACCCGGGGCGGTTAACCGCCACTGCCTCCGAGTAGCCCACCGTTGCCGTTGCCTCCATTGCCTCTCGTACTGCTGGAGGACACGGTCGGTGTCGGTGAGCCGCTCGACCCGCCGTCTGTGGTGCCACCGTCGGTGGTCCCACCGGCGTCCTGGCACTGCCACTGCCAGGGCTTGCAGTCACTGGTGTCCGTCGGGGTCGGCTTGCCCTGCGGCCGCGTGGCGGTCGGGGTCGGGTTCGTGGTCGCCGACTCGGTCGGGCTGGCCGAGACCGAGGGGCTCGCCGACGGGGCGCCGGCCTGGTCCTTGACCTCGCCGACCTTCCCGGGGTCCGGGAAGCCTTCGTCCTTCCCCGAGAGCGCCTCGCTCATGTACTTCGCCCAGACCTCCGCCGGCATCTCACCACCGTGCGCGGAGTCCTTCCCCGCGGTGCCCGCCATGCCGATCAGACCGGGCTTCTTGGGGTTCTCCCGGAACAGGACCACCGAGGTCGACAGCTGCTTGGTGTACCCGACGAACCAGGCGGACCTGGTTCCCTTCTCGCTGTCCGTGGTACCCGTCTTGCCCGCCACCGTGCGGCCGACCGCCAGGGCCTTCTGACCGGTGCCGTTCTTGACCACGTTCTGCAGCACGTCGGTGACGTTGTTGGCGACGTTGCTGTCGATCGCGTCCCGCTTGATCTTCGGCTTGCCGAAGCCCGGCAGGACCTTGCCGCCCGCGACCACCTTGGTGACGGAGTAGGGCTCGGCCTGCGTGCCCGACGAGGCGAACGTCGCGTAGGCGTCGGCCATGCGGATGGCGGACGGCTTGGACGTACCGATCGAGAACGAGGCGTTCAGGGACTCGAAGCTCGAATCCAGCACACCCGCGTTCTTCGCCATCTCGGCCACCTTGGGCAGTCCGACGTCCTCGCCGAGCTGCACGAAGGGGGTGTTGATGGACTGCTCCATCGCCTTGCGCAGCGTGATGTAGCCCCAGGGGTACCCGCTCTCGTTCTTCTGCTTGAAGACGCTGCCGTCCTTCTTCAGGACCCAGTTGCCTTCATGGTCCTTGATCTTGAGCAGGTCGTTGCCGTTGTACTTGCTCTGCGGCGACAGCCCGACGCCGTTGGTCTGGTTGGTGCCGTACTGCATCGCCGCGGCCAGGACGAACGGCTTCCAGGTGGAGCCGACGGGGACACCCGTGGTGTTGGCGTTGTTGTTGAACTGGCCGTGCTCGTAGCCCTCGCCGCCGTAGATGGCGACGATCTTGCCGTCACCCGGTACCACGGACGCCGCGCCGAACTGGACGTACTTGTCGGCGTCGCGCTTCTTCGGGTTGATGTTGTCCTTGCGGACCTTGTCGACGGCCTTCTTGAGCGACTCGACCTTCTTCTGGTCGAAGGTCGTGTGGATCTCGTAACCGCCCTTGTCCAGCTGGCTCTGGCTGATGTCCGAGTGACTCAGCACGTAGCTCTTGGCGATGTCGACCAGGTAGCTGATCTGACCGCTCATGCCGGCGGTCGCCTTGAGGCCCTGCGGCATCGGGTACTTGCTGACGGCCTCGGTGTACTCATCCTTGTTGAGCTTGCCGTCCTTGTACATCTCGCCGAGGATCCACTTCCAGCGTTCCTCGGAGCGGACCCGGTTCGCCTTCGCCGTCGCGGTGCTGTCGATGTTCGTGGCACCGGCCGGGTCGTAGTACGTCGGACCCTTGAGCAGCGCGGCGAGGAAGGCGCACTGGCTCGGGGTGAGCTTGTCGGCGTCGACGCCGTAGTAGGTCTGCGCGGCCGCCTGGATGCCGTAGGCGCTCCGCCCGTAGTACGAGGTGTTCAGGTAGCCCTGCAGGATGTCGGGCTTCTCGAGCTTCGTCCCCACCTTTATGGAGATGAAGAGCTCCTTGAACTTGCGGCTGACCGTCTGGTCCTGGCTCAGGTAGGTGTTCTTGACGTACTGCTGGGTGATCGTCGAACCGCCCTGCGCGTCACCGCCCTTCGCCATGTTGAACAGGGCCCGGCCGACGCCCATGGGGTCCACGCCGGAGTCTTCGTAGAAGCTCTTGTTCTCCGCGGAGATCACCGCGTTCTGCATGGCCTTGGGGATGTCGGAGAGCGTCACGTTCTGCCGGTTGGCACCGGTGCCGGTCGCCACCATGCGGCTGCCGTTGGCCCAGTAGAAGACGTTGTTCTGCGACTTGGCGGCGTCGTTCTCGTTGGGGATGCCCACCATCGCGTAGCCCACGCCCGCGACCGCGACCAGGCTGCCGAAGAAGAACAGGCACAGCCCGGAGGCGAGCTTCCAGGACGGCATCCAGCGGCGCCATCCGTCCTTCCCCCAACGGGGGTAATCGATGATGCGCTTCTTCGGGGGCTGGCCCCCACCGCGGCCGCCCTGCGCGTCCGTGGCGCCACGGCGGCGGCCGCCCTTCTGCGTGGCCTGGGCGGCACGGCGCGCGGCTGCCCGCCCCTGGTACGGCGGCTCGGCCCCGCGGGACCGGCCCCCCGTACCCGCGCGGCCCCCCGCGCCAGCACCCGCACCCTGACGGGGGGGTTGTCCCATGCCCTGGCGCGGGCCGTGGCCCTGCCCCGAACCGGTTCCGTGCGTGCCGTACGGCTGCGGCGTGGGCGGCCCAGCGGCCCGCCGGCCGCCTGGCGGCGGGGGCGGCTGCTGCGCGCCGCGCCGGGCGGCGGCCCGGCCGTCGCCGGGCGACTGCGGCGGCTTGCGACGGTGCTCGCTCATGAACAGCTACTCCTAGGACAGGCGGAATCGCCTGAAAGCGGCAGTTGATTTCCGGTCCCCCCGGCGTGCGATGACCGCACTGCACCAGGGACAAGGACGCTCACTGGCGTCACACGGTTCCCGGTGCTCTGCATGGCGAACAGAGTACGCACGGTCAAAAGAGGTTCTAGCCAGATGTTCATCACATTCCGGGCGGTTGACGGTGGACGGATTTCGTGATGTGACGCCGGTCACCGTGAGCCGCCTTGCCGTACCGGGGAACTCGTTCTATCGTCTCGATGTATCGAGTCGATACATCACGGCGAGATAAGAGGCGACGAAGGCACGGACGGGAGGGACACGAGGGCATGAGCAAACGCTCCGGCATCCTCGAGTTCGCCGTCCTGGGCCTGCTGCGCGAATCCCCGATGCACGGTTACGAGCTGCGCAAGCGGCTCAACACCTCGCTCGGTGTGTTCCGCGCGTTCAGCTACGGCAGCCTCTACCCCTGCCTCAAGACACTGGTCACCCAGGGCTATCTGGTCGAGGAGACCGGCCCTGACCCCGATCCGCTCGCCGCGCCGCTGGCCGGCCGACGGGCCAAGATCGTGTACCGGTTGACGGCGGCCGGCAAGGAGCACTTCGAGGAGCTCCTCGCCCACTCCGGCCCTGACGCGTGGGAGGACGAGCACTTCGCGGCTCGTTTCGCCTTCTTCGGCCAGACGTCCAGGGACGTACGGATGCGTGTCCTCGAGGGGCGGCGCAGCCGCCTCGAGGAGCGCCTGGAGAAGATGCGCGCGTCCCTCGCGCGTACCCGTGAGCGGCTCGACGACTACACGCTCGAGCTGCAGCGGCACGGCATGGAGTCGGTGGAGCGAGAGGTCCGCTGGCTGAACGAGCTGATCGAGACCGAGCGGGCAGGGCGTGACAAGCAGCCCCCGGCCGCTCCGTCCGCCGATGCCGAGCAGGACAACCAACAGGAAAACGGCGGACCCGGCACGCGCCGGGGACCCGCGTGACGATTACACAGGGAGCAACCGGAATGGGTTCGGTTCGCGTAGCCATCGTTGGCGTGGGCAACTGCGCCGCTTCGCTGGTGCAGGGTGTCGAGTACTACAAGGACGCCGACCCGGGCACCCGCGTGCCCGGCCTCATGCACGTGCAGTTCGGCGACTACCACGTGCGTGACGTCGAGTTCGTGGCGGCCTTCGACGTGGACGCGAAGAAGGTCGGTCTCGACCTCGCGGACGCCATCGGTGCCAGCGAGAACAACACCATCAAGATCTGCGACGTGCCGCAGAAGGGCCTGACCGTCCAGCGCGGCCACACCCTGGACGGTCTCGGCAAGTACTACCGCGAGACCATCGAGGAGTCCGCCGAGGAGCCGGTGGACGTCGTGCAGATCCTCAAGGACCGCCAGGTCGACGTGCTGGTCTGCTACCTGCCCGTGGGTTCCGAGGACGCGGCGAAGTTCTACGCGCAGTGCGCCATCGACGCCAAGGTCGCCTTCGTCAACGCCCTCCCGGTCTTCATCGCCGGCACCAAGGAGTGGGCGGACAAGTTCACCGAGGCCGGTGTGCCGATCGTCGGTGACGACATCAAGTCGCAGGTCGGCGCCACCATCACGCACCGCGTGCTGACCAAGCTCTTCGAGGACCGCGGAGTCATCGTCGAGCGCACCATGCAGCTGAACGTCGGCGGCAACATGGACTTCAAGAACATGCTCGAGCGCGAGCGCCTGGAGTCCAAGAAGATCTCCAAGACGCAGGCTGTCACCTCCCAGATCCCCGACCGCGACCTGGGTGAGAAGAACGTCCACATCGGCCCCTCGGACTACGTGGCCTGGCTGGACGACCGCAAGTGGGCGTACGTCCGTCTCGAGGGCCGTGCCTTCGGCGACGTGCCGCTGAACCTTGAGTACAAGCTCGAGGTCTGGGACTCCCCGAACTCCGCGGGTGTCATCATCGACGCGCTGCGCGCGGCGAAGATCGCCAAGGACCGCGGCATCGGCGGCCCGATCCTGTCGGCGTCCTCCTACTTCATGAAGTCCCCGCCGGTGCAGTACTTCGACGACGAGGCCCGCGAGAACGTGGAAAAGTTCATCCGCGGCGAGGTCGAGCGCTGAACAGCGGCTTAACCCCCGTCACCACTCGTCGTACGACGCGACCGCACAGGCCCCCGGGTATCGCACCCGGGGGCCTGTGCGTCATGTGAGGCTGTGCGCATGCCCGTTGTCCGTGATCTCCGTGTGCTGCTGCGCTTCCGGGACTTCCGCCGGCTGCTGACGGTGCGGCTGCTGTCCCAGCTCTCCGACGGGGTCTTCCAGGTGGCGCTGGCGGCCTACGTGGTCTTCTCCCCGGAGAAGCAGACCTCGCCGGCCGCGATCGCCTCCGCGATGGCGGTCCTGCTGCTGCCGTACTCGCTCCTGGGGCCGTTCACGGGCGTCCTGCTGGACCGCTGGCGGCGCCGGCAGGTCCTCCTCCACTGCAACCTGCTGCGGGCGGCGCTCTCCGTCGGCACCGCCGTGCTGATGCTGCTGCGCGTCCCGGACTGGCTCTTCTACCTGTCCGCCCTCTCGGTCACCGGCATCAACCGCTTCGTGCTCGCGGGCCTGTCGGCCGCCCTGCCCCGGGTCGTCGACGGCGAGCGCCTGGTCATGGCGAACGCGCTGTCCCCGACCGCCGGCACGCTCGCGGCCACCGCCGGCGGGGGAGCGGCCTTCCTGGTGCACCTGGTGCTGGCCGAGGGCACCCGCTCCGACGTCCTGGTCGTGGTGCTGGGCGCCGTCCTCTACCTCTGTGCCGGGCTCGCCGCACTCACCCTGGGGCGGGACCTGCTGGGGCCGGACCCGTCCCGCATCCAGCCGCGGGTGGGCGAGGCGCTGCTCAGCACCTTCCGCGGCCTGGTGCACGGCTTGGGGCATCTGCGCCGGCGGCCGCGCGCCGCACGCGCGCTGGCCGCGATGACGGCGATGCGCTTCTGCTACGGCGGGCTCACGGTGACGGTGCTGATGCTCTGCCGCTACGCCTGGGCGGGATCCGACGGGACCGGCCGTGGAACGGCGGACGGACTGGCGCTGCTCGGGCTGGCGGTCGCCGTCTCGGGTGCGGGCTTCTTCGCGGCGGCCGTGCTCACCCCCTGGGCCACGGGCCGCTTCGGCACCTTCGGATGGATCACCGTCTGCGCGGGTTCGGCCGCCGTCCTGCTCCCCGCACTGGGCCTCCCCTTCGAGCCGGCGCCGGTGCTGGCGGCGGCCTTCGTGCTGGGGCTGGCCACCCAGGGGGCGAAGATCGCCACCGACACGGTGGTCCAGTCCTCGATCGACGACGCCTACCGGGGGCGCATCTTCTCGATCTACGACGTGCTGTTCAACGTCGCCTTCGTCGGCGCCGCAGCCATCTGCGCGCTGGTCCTCCCGCCGGACGGTCGCTCCGTGGGGCTCCTCCTCGGGCTCTCCGCGGTCTATGCGGCGGTGGCGGTCGGCACCGCCGGGACTCCGCGTCGTTTCACGTGAAACACGAAGATCACCCCGCGTCCGCCCGTTTCACGTGAAACACATGCCCCGGCGGATGGGCTGTCCGACCCCTCCAGTAACGTTCGCGCGTTCACAGGAACTGACAGGTTCATCCCAGGGAGGGGAACGACCATGGCGACTCCGCCACCTGACAACACCAACATTCCGGCCCCGCAAGGCCAGCCCGGCGCCTTCCCGCCGCCCCAGGGCCAGCCCGGCGCCTTCCCGCCCCCGCAGGGTCAGCCCGGCGCCTTCCCGCCGCCTGCCGCCCCGCCGCGGCGCGGCAGAAACATCGGCAAGCGCATCATCGGCGTGATCGTCACCATCGTGGTCATCATCGGCGTGCGGTTCGCCTTCTCCCAGTTCGACCAGACCGACGCCGAGACGTCGAAGGTCGGCAGCTGCCTCCACAACAAGGGCACCGAGCAGAGCCCGGACCTGGTGGACGCCGACTGCTCCTCCGGCGATGCACAGTTCAAGATCGTCAAGAAGTTCGACGACTCGACCGACCAGAAGCAGTGTGAGTCCGTCACCGAGTCGGACGTCTACTACACCCAGTCCGGGACCGACTTCAACAACGTGGTGCTCTGCCTGCAGACCATCAGCAAGTGACGGGACGGGCGTTAAGGCCGAGGGGGTCGTGTTTCACGTGAAACACGACCCCCTCGGCACGTCCACGGCCCGGACGGGGTGACGCTCAGCCCTGCGCGGCCCACCACTCCTTCAGTGCGGCCACAGCGGCCTCCTCGCCCAGCGGACCGTTCTCCAGGCGCAGCTCCAGCAGGTGGTTGTACGCCTTGCCGACCTGGGGGCCCGGAGGGATGCCCAGGACCTCCATGATCCGGTTGCCGTCCAGGTCCGGCCGGATCGCGTCCAGCTCCTCCTGGCCCTTCAACTGCGCGATGCGCTCCTCGAGCCCGTCGTAGGTGCGCGACAGGGCCCCCGCCTTGCGCTTGTTGCGGGTCGTGCAGTCGGAGCGGGTCAGCTTGTGCAGCCGGTCGAGCAGCGGTCCGGCGTCCCGGACGTAGCGCCGGACGGCGGAGTCGGTCCACTCCCCGGTCCCGTAGCCGTGGAAGCGCAGGTGCAGCTCGACCAGCCGGGCGACGTCCTTGACGGTGTCGTTCGGGTACTTGAGCTTGGTCAGCCGTCCCTTGGTCATCTTGGCGCCGACCACCTCGTGGTGGTGGAAGGAGACCCGTCCGTCGGGCTCGAAGCGCCGGGTCCGCGGCTTGCCGATGTCGTGCAGCAGCGCCGCGAGGCGCAGCACGAGGTCCGGCCCCTCCGTCTCCAGTGCCATCGCCTGGTCCAGGACGGTCAGCGTGTGCTCGTAGACGTCCTTGTGGCGGTGGTGCTCGTCACGCTCCAGGCGCAGCGCCGGCAGCTCCGGGAGGACCCGTGCGGCCAGGCCGGTCTCCACCAGCAGCTGCAGGCCCTTGCGGGGGTGGTCGGAGACGACCAGCTTGTTGAGCTCGTCCCGGATCCGCTCGGCGGAGACGATCTCGATGCGGTCGGCCATCTCCGTCATCGCCGTCACGACCTCGGGAGCCACCTCGAAGTCCAGCTGGGCGGCGAAGCGCGCGGCGCGCATCATCCGCAGCGGATCGTCGGAGAAGGACTCCTCCGGGGTGCCGGGAGTGCGCAGCACGCGCTGGGCGAGGTCACCGAGCCCGCCGTACGGGTCGACGAACTCCGCCTCCGGCAGGGAGACCGCCATCGCGTTGACGGTGAAGTCCCGGCGGACCAGGTCCTCCTCGATGGTCTCCCCGTAGGAGACCTCCGGCTTGCGCGAGGTGCGGTCGTAGGCCTCGGAGCGGTAGGTGGTCACTTCGATCTGGTAGCCGTACTTCCGGCAGCCGACCGTGCCGAAGGCGATGCCCACCTCCCAGACGGCCTCCGCCCACCCGCGGATGATCTTCAGTACCTGGTCGGGCCGGGCGTCGGTCGTGAAGTCGAGGTCGTTGCCGAGCCTGCCGAGCAGGGTGTCGCGGACCGAGCCGCCGACGAGGGCAAGCCGGAATCCGGCGTCCTTGAAGCGACGGCCGAGCTCTTCGGCCACCGGCGCGATCACCGGCACGGTCTTCAGGGTCTGGGGGGCGTTGTTGGCATTCGGCACAACAGAAAAGGGTACGTGGCCATGCGCCCCGCGGCGGACCGGTTTACCGGCATCCGCGATCTTGCCGACGCCTCCGCGCCCCCGGACTGTATCGATCTTGTGGCCCACTCACAGCACTTTGGGTCTTCGAGCATCGTTACCATTCCAGGACGCACATCCGATGACGACGAGGGACGGCCAGCGCGTGGGCGAGGCGGCACAGCACCCCGGAGGCACTCCGGCCCGTTCGAGGCTGCGCCGGGCCACGGCACTGCTCGTGGGCGCCACCCTGTTCACCGGCCTGGTCCAGGCCCGTACGGCTCCCGCGGCGTACGCGGAGGGCTCCGACGGCCGGGCCGTGGACGTGTCGGTGAACTCACTGTCCCCCACCGTGCCGGCCAAGGGCGACACCCTCACGGTGACCGGCACCGTCACGAACAAGAGCAAGCACACCGTCAGCGGTGCCCACGTGGGCGTGGAGATCGCCCCTCAGGGCCCGCTGGGCAGCCGCAGCGCCATCAGCGGCACCTCCACCAGCGCGCCCCACACCGCGGCCGACGGCGAGGAGATCCCCGGGCACACCGTGCCCGTCGACGACCTGCCGGCGGGCATCAGCCGCAGCTTCACCCTGGAGGTCCCGGTCAAGGACCTGGACCTGGGCCGGGACGGCGTCTACCAGCTCGGGGTCTCCCTGACCGGGCGGACCAGGGACCGCGGCTACGACGAGTACCTGGGGATCGAGCGGACCTTCCTCCCCTGGTACCCGGACGGGGACGCCAAGCCGACCCGCTACACCTTCCTGTGGCCGCTGATCGACCGCCCGCACCTCGCCGTGCGCAGCGAGAGCGACGACCAGCAGAGCCCGATCTTCCTCAACGACGACCTCGCCGCGGACCTGGCGCCCGGCGGCCGTCTTCAGCAGATGGTGGCGCTCGGCCGGGACCTGCCCGTCACCTGGGTCATCGACCCGGACCTGCTCGCCACGGTCGACGCGATGACGCGCCGGTACCAGGTCGCGGGGCCCGAAGGTGATCTCGACCACACCACGTCCGGCACCGGGACCGACGACGCGAAGCGCTGGCTGAACAGCCTCAAGGAGGCCGTCGCCGGGGACGAGGTCGTCGCCCTGCCCTTCGCCGACCCCGACCTCGCCTCGATCGCGCACCACGGCAAGAGCGTCCCGGGCACCCTGAACCACCTCAAGACCGCCACGGAGCTCGCGACCACGACGGTGGAGACCGTCCTCAACGGCGTGGTCACCCCCGACACGGACGTCTCCTGGCCCGTGGAGGGCGCCGTCGACCCCTCCATCGTCGACGTGGCCACCTCGGCCGGCGCCGACAAGGTGATCGCCCGCAGCGACAGCCTCGGCGAGCCCGGCGGCCTCAGGTACACCCCCACCTCGGCGCGGCCCATCGGCGGGGGCACCACGGCGGTGGTCGCCGATTCCGGGCTCTCCAAGGCCTTCCAGGGCGACATGACGTCGGCCGGGACCTCGACCCTCGCGGTGCAGAAGTACCTGGCCCAGACGCTCATGATCACGATGCAGGCGCCCGACCGGCAGCGCAGCATCGTCGTCGCCCCGCAGCGCATGGCCAAGGCCTCACAGGCGCAGGCCATGGCCCAGGCCATCACGGAGGTCGCCGCCGGCGGCTGGGCCGAGACCGTCGACTTCTCCGCGGCGGCGAAGGCCACCCCCGACCCCAAGGCCAACCGCACGGTGCCCGGTACCGGGTCCTACCCCAAGCGCCTGCGCAAGCAGGAGCTGAGCACCGCGGCCTTCCGCCAGATCCAGGCGACCCAGGGCGAGCTCGACGACTTCATGGCCCTCCTGAGCAAGCCCGACCGGGTGCGGACCCCCTTCGGCAACGCACTGATGCGCTCGATGTCCACCGAGTGGCGCGGCTCCCCCCGGGGGTCGGCCGCCTACCGCACGGCCATCTTCGACTACCTGTCCGACCTGATGAGCCTGGTCTACCTGCTCCCCAAGACCGGGACGCTCACGCTGTCGGGCCGCAGCGGCACCATCCCGGTGACCGTGAAGAACGAGCTCGGCCAGACCGTGCAGGGCCTGGAGCTGCGCCTCACGTCCAGCCAGGGCAACAGCCTCGACCCGGGCGAAGCGCAGCCCGTGACCGTGGAGGGCGGCCACACCCGCTCCCTGAAGTTCGAGGGAACCGCCGCCCGCAACGGACTGAACACGGTCACCGCCCAGCTGTACACGGCGGACGGCGCCAGGTTCGGCTACCCCATCACCTTCCAGGTGGATGTCACCTCCATCACATCCACCGTCATGCTGGTGATCGCCGCCGGGCTCCTGCTGCTCGTGCTGGCGGGCGTCCGGATGTACCACCAGCGCAAGCGCCGCGCGGCCGCCGGGGGCGAGGACGACGACACTGATCCGTCCGAGGACGACGCGGACCCGTCCGGGGACGGGGACACGGGCGAGGACGAGGACGACGCCGCAGAGGGCACCATGGGTGACCGGGACGGCGTCGAGGACGAGCAGCCGGGTGACCTGGCGCCGGACACCTCCCCGGAAAGTACGGACCCGTCCGGGACGGGTGAGAAGGTGGACCGATAGCCAGCGAGCCATGGCCGATGAGGTGGGGCAGAGATGAACGCACCGTACGACGGTGAGCGCGAACGGGAAGCCGGGGAGCGGTTTCCCGAGCAGCCCGGGCAGTACCCTGCCGCGCCCGACCCGTACCTGCAGGACACCTACGCCCGCGACCCGTACCAGCGGCAGGATCCGACCGCGCAGGACCCGGTGGGCGAGGCGCTGTACGACCGCACCGCGCACCCGCCGGCCCAGCCCCATGCCTACGGGCCGCCGTACGCGCACCAGGAGCCGTACCGCATGCCCTACGCCGACGACGCCAACACCCGGTACGTCGGCGTCGACGAGCTGGTCTCCCACGCCCCGGACGAGGACGGGAGGTCGGCGCGGCCGGACGAGTACGCCCACCTCTTCCGCGACGAGCCGGTGCAGACGGCCCCGGCGGAGCCCGAGCCCGCGGCGGAGCCCGTGGCCGGGAAGTCCGGCGGACGGGCCGGCAGCATCCTCAAGTCCAGCGCGCTCATGGCGGCCGGCACCCTCGTCTCCCGGGTCACCGGATTCCTCCGCACCCTGGTCATGGCGGCCGCGATCGGCGTCGGCACGCTGAACGACGGCTACCAGGTCGCCAACACCCTGCCCACGATGATCTACATCCTGGTCGGCGGCGGCGCCCTCAACGCGGTCTTCATCCCCCAGCTGGTACGGGCCATGAAGAACGACGACGACGGCGGCGAGGCCTACGCCAACCGCCTGCTCACCCTGGTCGTCGTCGGACTGGCAGCCGTCACCGCCGTCTGCGTGATCGCCGCACCGGTCTTCATCCAGGCGATGTCCCACGACATCGCCTCCGACCCGGTCAGGTTCGAGGTCGCGGTCACCTTCGCCCGCTACTGCATCCCCACCATGTTCTTCATGGGGGTGCACGTCGTCCTCGGGCAGATCCTCAACGCCCGCGGCCGCTTCGGCGCGATGATGTGGACCCCGGTCCTCAACAACGTCGTCATCATCGCCACCTTCGGCGCCTTCATCTGGGCCTTCGGCTCCTTCACCGACACGCGCGTCTCCTCCGGGACCATCACCCCTGACGGGGTCCGGCTGCTGGGCCTCGGCACCCTGCTGGGCCTGGCGGTGCAGGCGCTGGCGATGCTCCCCTACCTGCGCGACGCCGGCTTCCGGATCCGGCCGCGCTTCGACTGGCGCGGCCACGGCCTCGGCCACGCGGCGAAGCTGGCCAAGTGGACCTTCTTCTTCGTCCTCGCCAACCAGGTCGGCATGATCGTCCTCACCCAGTTCGCCACGGCGGCGGGCGCGGCGGCCGAGAAGACGGGCCACGAGGGCGCGGGCATCACCGGCTTCAACTACGCGCTGCTCCTGTGGCAGATGCCGCAGGCCATCATCACCGTCTCCGTGATGACCGCCGTGCTGCCGCGGATCTCCCGCGCCGCGGCCGACGGTGACGCCGCCGCCGTCCGCGACGACCTCTCCTACGGCCTGCGGACCTCGGGCGTGGCCGTCGTGCCCGCCGCGTTCGCCTTCCTCGCCCTCGGCCTCCCCATGGCCACCCTGCTCTACAGCAGCTCCGGAGAGGGCGCCCTGAACATCGGCTACATCCTGATGGCCTTCGGCCTCGGGCTGATCCCGTTCTCGGTGCAGTACATCGTCCTGCGCGGCTTCTACGCGTACGAGGACACCCGCACCCCCTTCTACAACACGGTCATCGTCGCCGCCTGCAACGCCGTCGCGGCCGCCGTCTGCTACTTCGTTCTCCCCGCCCGCTGGGCCGTGGTCGGCATGGCGGCGGGGTACGGCCTCGCCTACACGATCGGCGTCGGAGTGGCGGTCAAGCGGCTGCGCAGGCGCCTCGGCGGCGACATCGACGGCAAGCGCGTGGTCCGCACGTACGCCAGGCTCTTCGGTGCGTGCATCCCCGCCGCTGCGGGCGCCGGCGCCGTCGTCTACGGTGTCTCGCAATCGCTGGGTCACGGCGCTGCCGCATCGTTGCTGTCGCTGGTGCTCGGCGCCCTTGTGCTGGGCGGGATCTTCTTCATCGCCGCCAAGCGCATGCGCGTCGAGGAACTGACGGCCATGGTCGGCATGGTCAGGGGCCGGCTGGGCCGCTGACGGCGCCCAGCGCGCAACCTTCGTGGGCCGTCGTGTGTCGTGCATAGCGGTGGACTGTTGGCACAATTGTCCTCGGCTGTGTTGTCAGATCTTGCAACGGATGGGGAGGCAGGAACGACGGTGGCGGAACGGAGCACGGCTGCCGTCGGAGTGGCCAACGAGGGCGGCGAAGAGCAGCTCGCCGCCCACACGGACGGGGCCACGGCCGACGAGGCGACGGACCGGAGCGAAGAGCAGGACGCGCCAGAGCAGACCATCCCCGAGGAGACAGCACCGACCAAGTCCGAGCCGCCGGAGCTCCACAGCGGCCACAAGCTCGCCAAGCGCTACCGCCTGGAAGAGTGCCTCACCCGTTCCGACGGCTTCAGCAGCTGGCGGGCCGTCGACGAGAAGCTGCGCCGCGCCGTGGGCATCCACACCCTGCCCGCCGACCACGGCCGGGCCCGTTCGGTGCTGGCTGCGGCCCGCTCCGCCGCCCTGCTCGGTGACCCCCGTTTCGTCCAGGTCCTCGACGCGGTCGAGGAGAACGACCTCGTCTACGTCATCCACGAGTGGCTCCCGGACGCGCGCGAACTGACCGCCCTGATCACCGCCGACCCCCTGGAGCCGCACGAGGCCTACCAGATGGTCAGCCAGATCTCCCAGGCCATGGCGGCCGCCCACCGTGAGGGGCTGGCCCATCTGCGGCTCGGCCCCGACGCCGTCCTGCGCACCGACTCCGGCCAGTACCGCATCCGCGGTCTGGCCGTCGCCGCCGCGTTGCGCGGGATCTCCTCCGAGCGCCCGCAGCGGGAGGACACCGAGGCCATCGGAGCCCTCCTGTACGCCTCGCTCACCCAGCGCTGGCCGTACCCGGAGGACGAGCACGGGCTCACCGGCCTCCCCAAGGACGTCGGCCTGGTCGCGCCCGACCAGGTGCGGGCAGGGGTCCACCGTGGGCTGTCGGAGCTGGCCATGCGTGCCCTGGTCAACGACGGGGCGACGGCCTCCCGTGAGCCGGAGCCCTGCACCACCCCCGAGGAGCTGGCCAAGGCCGTCACCGCGATCCCCAAGATCCGGCCGCCCGAGCCGGCGATGGCGCCCTACTCGCGCACCACCTACCAGCAGGGCTCCTACCGCCAGACCGGCGCGGGCCCCGCGTCCCCCGGCGCCACGGCGTCCCTCCCCGC
>NZ_JARAVO010000136.1:0-24622 GCF_033792805.1 Streptomyces sp. PA03-1a | reverse complement strand
CGCAGCGCCCGCCTCGACGCCGAGGTGCGCGTCGGCGGCGAGTCCGGCACCGGCGAGACCGTCCTGCTCCGCCTCCACGGCGAACTCGCCGACCACGCCGAGAGCGTCGTGCTGCCGCTGCTGCTGCCCGACGCCCCCGTCGTCGTCTGGTGGCCCGAGGACGCCCCGGCGAACCCCGCCGAGGACCTGCTGGGCCAGCTCGCGGCCCGCCGGATCACCGACGCGGCGGCCACCGAGGACCCGGTCGCCGCACTGGGACTGCGCGCCGAGACGTACACCCCCGGCGACACCGACCTCGCCTGGACCCGGATCACCCCGTGGCGCAGCGTGCTGGCCGCGGCCCTGGACCAGAAGGAGGCAGCGGTCAAGGGCGCCGTCGTCGAGGGCGAGGCGTACAACCCGAGCACGGAGCTGCTCGGGCTGTGGCTCGCCCGGCGGCTCGGTGTGCCCGTCAGGCGGAAGGTCTCCGACGGCCCCGGCATCACCGCCGTACGGCTGGCGACCGCGGACGGCGAGATCTGCCTGGACCGGCCGACCGGCGCCCTGGCCGAGCTCGCCATCCCCGGCCAGCCGGACCGGCACGTGGCGTTGCAGCGGCGGGCGACCTCGGACCTGATCGCCGAGGAGCTGCGCCGGCTCGATCCCGACGAGGCGTACGCGGCCGCGGTCAAGTTCGGCGTGGACCGGCTGGGGCGCGCCGAGGACGCCGCCGAGCCGGCCGCCGCGGGGGCAGGGCCGGCCCAGAACGGCGGTTCGGACAAGGCGGCCGTCACGTGACCGCCCCCCAGGTGGTGGTCCACCGGGACAAGGAACTGATGGCGCAGGCCGCGGCGGCCCGGCTGATCACGAAGATCGTGGACGCCCAGGCCGCCCGCGGCTCCGCCTCGGTGGTGCTCACCGGCGGACGCAACGGCAACGCCCTGCTCGCCGCCCTGGCCGCCTCGCCGGCCAGGGACGCGGTGGACTGGGCGCGGCTGGACCTGTGGTGGGGCGACGAGCGGTTCCTGCCCTCGGGCGATCCGGAGCGCAACGAGACCCAGGCCCGTGAGGCGCTGCTCGACGCGGTTCCGGTCGACCCGGCGCGGGTCCATCCCATGCCGCCCTCGGACGGGCCGCTCGGCAACGACGCGGACGCCGCTGCCGAGGCCTACGCCCAGGAACTGGCGGCGGCTGCCGGTCCCGAGGACCACGGGCCGGTGCCCTCCTTCGACGTGCTGATGCTCGGCGTGGGGCCGGACACGCACGTGGCCTCGCTGTTCCCCGGGCACCCCGGGGTCCGCGAGACCGAGCGCACGGTCGTGGGCGTGCACGGCTCCCCCAAGCCGCCGCCGACCCGGATCTCGCTCACCCTGCCCGCCATCCGTGCCGCCCGCGAGGTGTGGCTGCTGGCGGCGGGCGAGGACAAGGCGGGCGCCGTGGCCATCGCCCTGTCCGGGCCCGGTGAGATCCAGGCCCCGGCGGCGGGTGCCCATGGGCGGGCCCGCACGCTGTGGCTGCTGGACCGTACGGCCGCCGCGAAGCTGCCCCCGCAGCTGTACCCGCCGTCCTCCCCGTGAGGCGGTGACCGGCGCGGGACGCGACACAGGACGCCGGGCGGGCTCCGAGGAGCCCGCCCGGCGTCCTTCTACCGCGTCTGCGGCGTCTCAGCGGCCGCGCAGCGACCGGTAGGTGGCCACGAGGGCCTTGGAGGACGCGTCAAGACCGGGCACCTCGGCTCCCTCGGTCAGGGCGGGCTCCACACGCTTGGCGAGGACCTTGCCCAGCTCGACGCCCCACTGGTCGAAGGAGTCGATGTTCCAGACCGCGCCCTGTACGAAGACCTTGTGCTCGTAGAGCGCCACCAGCTGCCCCAGCACCGACGGGGTCAGTTCCTTGGCGAGGACGGTCGTCGTCGGGTGGTTGCCGCGGAAGGTGCGGTGCGGGACCTGCGCCTCCGGGACGCCCTCGGCACGGACCTCCTCGCTGGTCTTGCCGAAGGCCAGCGCCTGCGTCTGGGCGAAGAAGTTGGCCATCAGCAGGTCGTGCTGGGCGGCGAAGGCCGGCTCCAGCTCTTCGACCGGGTTGGCGAAGCCGATGAAGTCCGCGGGGATGAACTTCGTGCCCTGGTGCAGCAGCTGGTAGTAGGCGTGCTGCCCGTTGGTGCCGGGCGTGCCCCACACGACCGGCCCGGTCTGCCAGTCGACGGGCCGTCCCTCGCGGTCCACGTACTTGCCGTTGGACTCCATGTCGAGCTGCTGCAGGTAGGCCGTGAACTTCGACAGGTAGTGGCTGTACGGCAGGACGGCGTGCGCCTGCGCGTCGAAGAACTGCCCGTACCAGACGCCCAGCAGACCCATCAGCAGCGGCGCGTTGGCCTCCGGAGGGGCGGTGCGGAAGTGCTCGTCGACGAGGTGGAAGCCGGCCAGCATCTCCCGGAACTGCTCCTCGCCGATGGCGATCATCAGCGAGAGCCCGATGGCGGACGGGTACGAGTAACGCCCGCCGACCCAGTCCCAGAACTCGAACATGTTGTCGGTGTCGATGCCGAACTTGGAGACCTCCGCCGCGTTCGTGGACACCGCCACGAAGTGGAAGCGCACCGCGTCCTGGTCACCGCCGAGCCCGTCGAGCAGCCACTCGCGCGCCGAGGTGGCGTTGGTGATGGTCTCGATGGTGGTGAACGTCTTGGACGCGACGATGAACAGCGTCTCGGCGGGGTCCAGTCCGTGCAGCGCCTCGTGGAGGTCGGCGCCGTCCACGTTGGAGACGAACCGGAAGGTGAGCCCGCGGTCGGTGAACGCGCGCAGCACCTCGTAGGCCATCGCCGGTCCCAGGTCGGAGCCGCCGATCCCGATGTTCACCACGTTCTTGATGCGGCGTCCGGTCGAGCCGACCCACTTGCCCGTGCGGACGGAGTTGGCGAAGCTCCCCATCCGGGTGAGCACGTGGTGGACCCCGGGCACCACGTTGACGCCGTCGACCGTGATCTCGGCCGACTGCGGGGCGCGCAGCGCCGTGTGCAGCACGGCGCGGTCCTCGGTGACGTTGATCTTCTCGCCGCTGAACATGGCGTCCCGCAGTGCGGCGACACCGGTGGCCGCCGCGAGGTCGCGCAGCAGACGCAGCGTCTCGTCGGTCACCAGGTGCTTGGAGTAGTCCAGATGGAGATCGCCGACCTGCACGGTGTAGCGCCGGGCGCGGTCCGGGTCGGCGGCGAACAGCTCCCGCAGGTGGGTCGCGCCCAGCTCCTCGTGGTGCTCGGCGAGCGCGTGCCACTCGGGCCGCTGGTCGAGACGGGTTCGGCCCTGCGTGTTGGTATCGGACATCAGTCCACTTCTCCTCGTCCTCCTGCTGCAGGTCCAAACTAGTTGATTACCTGCACGCCGTTGTTTCACCTCCGCCGTCTGGCGTGGTGACGATCGGACGAAGAACAGGCAACGCGCAGCCCAGCACGGCGGCCGCGAGCAGCAGCGGGGTGTTCGGCCCGAGGATCTGCGCCGCGGCGCCGCCCAGCAGGGCGCCGAGCGGAGCCCCCGCCACTCCCAGGGTGCGCATGGCCGCGCTCACCCTGCCCAGCAACTTCGCGGGCGTGCGCTGCTGCATCAGGGTGGTCTCGTTGACGTTCCACACCATGCCGAGGGCACCGAAGACGGCCAGGGCGGCCGCGGTCACCGGCAGGGAGCGCACGGTGCCGGCCACGACCAGGCAGCCGGCCTGGAGTGCCAGGCCCGGCGCGAGGCTCCTGACGCGGCCGCCCAGCAGCGCGGAGAGCCGCCCCGCGGCCGCTCCCCCGGCCACGCTGCCCGCCCCGTAGGCGACCAGCACGAGGGCGTATCCCGTGCGCCCGGCGTGGAGCCAGCCGGTGACCTGGAGGACGAGGGTCGCCACCAGGGCGCCGATGCCCACGTTGACCACGGTGTTGGCCGTGCACAGCGCCCGGAGCACGCGGTCCCGCCACAGCACCCGTATGCCCTCGGCGATGTCCTGCCGCATGGTGCGGCCCGCGGCCCGCGCCGCCCGTTCGGGTGCGGGCAGCCGCAGCGAGGCCACCAGCCCGGCCGCGACCGCGTAGGTGAGGGCGTCCACCCCGAACGGCAGCGCGGCCGTGAGGCCGAACAGCACCGGAACCAGCGGCGCGGCGAGGAAGGTCGCGGCTATGGTCTGACCGGTCATCAGGCGGGCGTTGGCGCGGCCCAGGGACCGGGAGGGGACGACCGCCGGCAGCAGTGAGGTCGCCGCGTTGTCGAAGAGGGTCTGCAGTGTGGTCAGCGCGAACGCCAGCATGAGCAGCAACGCGATGCCCGCCCGGTCCAGCCACACCGCGAACGCGAAGACGGCCGTGAGCGCGCCCCGCACGGCGTCCACGGCCCACATGGCGCGCCGTTGGTCCACCCGGTCGGCCACCGCCCCGCCGAGCAGCCCGAAGACGAGCCAGGGCACGAAGCCGGCGGCGGTGACGAGCGAGACCAGCAGCGGCGAGTCGGTCAGGCCCACGGCGAGCAGCGGCAGCGCCGCCGCCCGCAGCCCGTCACCGAACCGCGAGACCGCCGCGGCCGTCCACAGCCGCCCGAACCCGCCCCGCCACTGCGGCGTGCGCTCCCGGCCCTGCACGATGCCGACGCTCATGGATCCCCCCGCTCACCGGTCCTCGACCTTCGTCACAGACCGTAGCGGGGGCCACTGACAACGCAGCGTCCGCGCAGGTCAGAACCCTCCGCGGTGCAGTCTCTCCCCGTAGTGGCGCTCCAGGACGAGGTTGCGCTCGAAGCCGCCGGGGACGTTGGCCGAGACGTACACCGGTGCCTGGTGGCCCTCGGCGGTCATCAGGCCGACGGCCTCGGCGACGGTCATCTGGACGAGCATGGCCGAGGTGATCGTGGAGATCCCGCACAGCGAGCCGCCGTCGGGCAGCGGGAGCAGGGCGTCGCCGGTCGGCGCGCCGTTGTCCAGGACGACGTCGGCGACGTCGGCCAGGCGCTTGCCACCGGCGTGCAGCGCCGGGACGGAACGGGTGTGCCGCAGCGAGGTGAGGGCGATCAGCGGGTGGCCGGCGTCCTTCACGTGCAGGGCGAAGTCGACGATCGAGTTGTTGACGCCGGAGTTGGAGATGACGACGAAGACGTCCCGCGGATGCGGGGCGGCCAGTTCGTACAGACGCTTGCCGAGCCCCGGCGACCGCTCCAGCAACGGGTCGGAGAGCACCGAGAGGTCCTCGCCGCCCCGGAGCACCAGGTCCGACAGCCCGATGCGGTTGGTGGGGATGAGCCCACCGGCACGTCCGGCGATCTCCAGCGCCGTGGCCTGCGAGTGGCCGGTCCCGAAGGCCTGGACGATGCCGTCCGCGGCGACGCAGTCGGCGATCAGCCGGGCGGCGGCGGCCACGGAGTCCTTGTTGCCGGCGACCACGCGGTCGATGACCGTCCTCGCCTCGTCGGCGAAGCGTGCGGCGGTGGTCGTCACGTCGTCGGCCATGGCCGATTCCCCCTGAGTCCAGTGATCCGGCGGATGCTCCTCCGAAACGATGGACGAGAGGTCTAGTCCACGTCAATCCCCCGGTGGACGCCTCCTGTCGGCGCCGCCCGAACCGTCCGGTTCGCTCCCGCTCAGTCCCCGTTCACCCGCAGCCGGGCCAACGCCAGCGCGCCCGCGCCGCCGTCGCGCACCGGCTGGACGTCCAGGTCCATCTCCTCGGCACGGGCCACCACCCGGCCGAGCAACGGCCCCGTCGGGCCCAGCAGCCCGCCGGTGACGACCAGGGGTTCGCCCGGGCGCGGGTCCAGCGCGGCTACGGTGGCGGCGAGTTCGTCCGCGGCGTCGTCCAGCAGGGAACCGGCGACCTCGTCGCCGTCCCGGTCGGCGGTGACGGCGAGCGGGCTCAACCGGGCCAGCCTGACCGGGGGTTCGGCGTACACCAGCGGCACCAGACGGTTGCGCAGCACGTGGCACTCGTGGCCGCCGGGACGCTCCTGCGCGAGGTACGGGCCTCCGGGGGAACCCATGTAGTGGGAGAGCACGCCCTCGACGAGGATCGTCCACGGCCCGCGCCCGTCCAGCGCGCGCAGGGCGGCCCGCATGACCTCACGGCCCAGCCAGAACCCGCTGCCCTCGTCGCCGATCAACCAGCCGTTGCCGTCCGCGACGAGGGTCTGCTGGCGCTTCTCGATCCGCGCGGCGACGGCTCCCGTCCCGGCGACCAGGGCCAGACCGTCCGCCGGCGTGCCCGGCGCGGAGGCGAAGGCGACCTCGATGTCGCCGCAGACCGTCACCTCGGGCGTGCCGACGCCGTGGCTGTCGAGCGCCGCCCGCAGACAGGAGGTCGCCAGTTCGTGCCCCGTCTCGGGGCCGGTGCCGACCGCCGCACCGGCGAAGCCGCCCACGACGGACGTGACCTCGCCTCTGCGGTCCTCCGGGACCGCGCCGCGGATGGCGTCCGCGAGGTGCTGCGTCAGCGCCACACGTTCGACGGTCATCGCGTTGCCGGGCCCGCCCTCGCCCTCGCCGAGCACCACGCCTTCGCGCGCCGCCTCGGCCAGGTAGGCGCGCGTCCGGGTTCCGCCCGCATCGATGCCGATCACCAGAGACACGACACGGAGTATACGTTTTGGTTACGCACAGTCGAAGGGACGCGACGGGCCCGGCCGCGAAAGAAGGGTCTTCCTCGCGGGCCGGGCCCATGGAGTTTCAGCCGGTACGGCTCAGATCTCGCCGCGCAGCTTGGCGAGCGCCTCGGCGAGGATCGCCTCGCCGTCGGCCGCGCTGCGCCGCTCCCGCACGTACGCCAGGTGCGTCTTGTACGGTTCGGTGCGCGGCGGCGCCGGGGGGTTCTCCTCGTCCTGTCCGGCCGGGAAGCCGCAGCGAGGGCAGTCCCAGGTCTCCGGGATCTGCGCGTCGCTCGCGAAACTCGGCCGGGTCTCGTGCCCGTTGGAGCACCAGAAGGAGATGCGCAGGCGCGGCGCGGACTCGCCCCGCTCGGCCTCTCCCATCGGCCCCGCCCCGACCCGACTGCCACGGATCGCGTTGCCACTTGCCACGGTCGTAACTCCCTGCGTGATGGTGCTGCGAGGTCGCCCAGTTTACGGAGACCGGTCCACCCCCCGCGCCTGCGGGGAAAGGGCACCGTATCCCATGACGCGCTCCCATGATAAGTCGCGCCGACGACGAAGCGTCACTTCTCCCCGGAAGCCGGGGACTCGGTCACTTCTGGAACTTCAGCAGAAGCCCGAGGGCGACAATGCACGCAAACCACAGCAGACCGATGACAACCGTGATCCGGTCGAGGTTGCGCTCGGCCACCGAGGAACCGCCGACGGACGACTGCATGCCGCCGCCGAACATGTCGGACAGACCGCCGCCCTTGCCCTTGTGCATCAGCACGAGCAGCAACAGCAGCAGGCTGAAGATGATGAGGGCGATGGAGAACCCGATGACCACAGCTGGACCAACTCTCTCGGTGACCTAGGACGACGCGGGGGCCGGGCCGCTGCCTGCTATGCAGCGCTCCGACCCCCGACAGAGTACTTCGGGCAGGGCCCGACAGCCTACTGCCGCGAAACTTACTGGTCGCGGAAGCGGATGATCCTGACGAACTCCTCCGGGTCCAGCGCCGCGCCGCCGACCAGGGCGCCGTCCACGTCCGGCTGCGCCATGATCGCCGCGATGTTGCCGGCCTTGACCGAGCCGCCGTACTGGATGCGGATCGCGTCGGCCACCTCCTGGCCGTACAGCTCGGCCAGACGGCCGCGGATCGCCCCGCAGACTTCCTGGGCGTCCTCGGGGGTGGCGACCTCGCCGGTGCCGATGGCCCACACCGGCTCGTAGGCGACGACCAGGGTCGCGGCCTGCTCGGCCGGGACGTCCTTCAGGGCGCCGTCGACCTGGGCGAGGGTGTACGCCACCTGCTCACCGGCCTTGCGGACGTCCAGGCCCTCGCCGACGCAGACGATCGGCGTCAGCTCGTGCCGGAACGCCGCCTTGACCTTGGCGTTCACCTGCTCGTCGGTCTCGTGGTGGTACTGGCGGCGCTCCGAGTGGCCGATGACCACGTACGAGCACTTCAGCTTGGCCAGCATCGAGCCGGAGATCTCACCGGTGTAGGCACCGGAGTCGTGCGGCGACAGGTCCTGGGCGCCGTACTTGATCTTCAGCTTGTCGGCCTCGATCAGGGTCTGCACCCCCCGGAGGTCGGTGAAGGGCGGCAGTACGACGGCCTCGACGGCGTCGAAGTCCTTGTCGTTGAGCGCGAAGGCGAGCTTCTGGACGTGGTGGATGGCCTCGAGGTGGTTGAGGTTCATCTTCCAGTTGCCCGCCATGATCGGCGTGCGCGAGGTCATCGGGTCAGTCCTCCAGTGCGGCGAGGCCGGGGAGCGTCTTGCCCTCGAGGTACTCGAGGCTCGCGCCACCACCGGTCGAGATGTGGCCGAAAGCGTTCTCGTCGAAGCCCAGGATACGGACGGCCGCGGCCGAGTCGCCGCCGCCGACCACGGTGAACGCGGGGCTGTCGATCAGCGCCTGGGCGATCGCGCGGGTGCCCTCGGCGTAGTCGGGGTGCTCGAAGACGCCCATCGGGCCGTTCCAGAAGACGGTGGCCGCGTCGGCGAGCTTCGAGGCGAAGAGCTTGCGGGACTCCGGACCGATGTCCAGGCCCTGCACGTCGGCGGGGATGGCGTCGACGCCGACGACCAGCGGGTTGGTGTCGACCGGGTTCTTCAGATCCGGGAAGGACGGGGCGGCGACGACATCCACGGGCAGCACGAACTCCACGCCCTTGGCCTTCGCGCGCTCCAGGTACTCGGTGACCGCGGGGATCTGGTCCTCCTGCAGCAGGCTGTTGCCCACCTCGTGGCCCTGGGCCTTGAGGAAGGTGTAGACCATACCGCCGCCGATCAGGATCCGGTCGGCACGCTCCAGCAGGTGGTCGATGACCCCCAGCTTGTCGGAGACCTTGGCGCCGCCGAGCACCACCGCGTACGGACGGGACACGTCCTCGGTGAGCTTCTTCAGCACGGTGACCTCGGTGGCGATCAGCAGGCCCGCGGCGTGCGGCAGCCGGGCCGGGAGGTCGTACACGGAGGCGTGCTTGCGGTGCACCGCGCCGAAGCCGTCACCGACGTACAGCTCGGCCAGCTCGGCCAGCTGCCCGGCGAAGGCGCCGCGCTCGGCGTCGTCCTTGCTGGTCTCACCCGGGTTGAAGCGCAGGTTCTCCAGCAGCGCCACCGAGCCGTCGGTGAGGGCGTCCACCGTCCCGCGGGCGCTCTCGCCGACCGTGTCGGTCGCGAACGCCACCTGCGTGCCCAGGAGTTCACCCAGACGCGCCGCGACGGGGGCGAGCGAGAACTGCGGGTCGGGCGCGCCCTTGGGGCGGCCCAGGTGGGAGGCGACGATCACCTTGGCGCCGGCCTCGGCCAGCTTGGCGATGGTCGGTACGACGGCGCGGATGCGGCCGTCGTCGGTGATGGTCGTGCCGGACAGCGGCACGTTGAGGTCGGCGCGCACGAACACGCGCTTGCCGCCGACCCCCTCGTCGACGAGTTCGTCGATCGTCTTCATGGTGGAGGCTCCCCTGCCTTGGTCCTGACTGGTCGGATCGCTCCGACCGCCACGTCATGGGACAGGGCCCGGACGACGGCACGTCGTCCGGACCCTGTCCTCATCGCATGGCGGGCGGTCGAGCGGGTGTCAGAGCTGGCCGCCGACGAAGACGGTCAGGTCGACGAGGCGGTTGGAGTAACCCCACTCGTTGTCGTACCAGCCGATGACCTTGACCTGCTTGCCCTGCGCCATCGTCAGCGAGGAGTCGAAGGTGCAGGAGGCCGGCCAGTTGACGATGTCCGACGAGACGATCGGGTCCTCGGTGTACTCCAGGATGCCCTTGAGCTGGCCCTCGGCGGCCTTCTGGAAGGCCGCGTTGACCTCGTCCTTGGTGACCTCGCGCTCGAGCTCGATGACCAGGTCGGTCACGGAGCCGGTCGGGACCGGGACGCGCATGGCGATGCCGTCCAGCTTGCCCTTCAGCTGCGGGAGCACCAGGGCGGTGGCCTTCGCGGCACCCGTCGAGGTCGGGATGATGTTCTCCGCGGCGGCACGGGCGCGACGCAGGTCCTTGTGCGGGAAGTCCAGGATGCGCTGGTCGTTGGTGTACGCGTGCACGGTGGTCATCAGACCCTTGACGATGCCGAAGTTCTCGTCGAGGACCTTGGCCATCGGCGCCACACAGTTGGTGGTGCAGGACGCGTTGGAGATGATGTTGTGCTTCGCCGGGTCGTACTTCTCGTTGTTGACGCCCATCACGATGGTGATGTCCTCGTCGGAGGCGGGCGCCGAGATGATGACCTTCTTGGCGCCGCCGTCGAGGTGCTTCTTGGCGTCGGCGGCCTTGGTGAAGATGCCGGTGGACTCGATCACGATGTCGACGCCGAGCTCGCCCCACGGGATGTCGGCGGGGTTGCGCTCGGACAGCACCTTGATGGTGTGGCCGTCGACGGTGATGGAGTCGGCGGTGTGCGTGACCTCGGCCTTCAGGCGGCCCAGGATCGTGTCGTACTTGAGCAGGTGCGCGGTGGTGGCCGTGTCACCCAGGTCGTTGACAGCCACGATCTCGATGTCCGCACCCTGGTCCAGGGCGGCACGGAAGAAGTTTCGACCGATGCGACCAAAGCCGTTGATGCCTACGCGGATCGTCACGAACCGATCTCCTCGCTGGTGTGCCGGAGGCCATTTCGCTCCGGCTGCGACGTATTGGGATGTCCCCGACCAAGGACGACCCTACCTCCCCGGGCACCCGGCGGTGACATCGGCGCCACGGGTGCCCGCCGTACGGAACGGTAACCGGACGGGGCGGGCGGGCCGCGGCGGGTTCAGCCCACCATCTCCTCGGTCAGGTTGGACTCGGTGCCCGGGATGCCGAGGTCCGAGGCGCGCTTGTCGGCCATCGCCAGCAGGCGCCGGATCCGGCCCGCCACCGCGTCCTTGGTGAGCGGCGGTTCGGCGAGCGAGCCCAGTTCCTCCAGCGAGGCCTGCTTGTGGTCCATGCGCAGCCGGCCGGCCGCCGCGAGGTGCTCGGGCACCTCGTCGCCGAGGATCTCCAGCGCCCGCTGCACCCGCGCACCCGCGGCCACCGCGGCGCGGGCCGAGCGGCGCAGGTTCGCGTCGTCGAAGTTGGCGAGCCGGTTGGCGGTGGCGCGCACCTCGCGCCGCATCCGCCGCTCCTCCCACGCCAGCACCGACTCGTGCGCGCCGAGCCGCGTCAACAGCGCGCCGATGGCGTCACCGTCACGGACGACCACGCGGTCGACGTTCCGCACCTCGCGCGCCTTGGCGGCGATCTGCAGCCGGCGGGCGGCGCCGACCAGGGCAAGGGCCGCCTCGGGGCCGGGGCAGGTGACCTCCAGGGACGAGGAACGGCCCGGCTCGGTCAGCGAGCCGTGGGCCAGGAACGCCCCGCGCCAGGCGGCCTCGGCGTCACAGGTGGCCCCGGAGACGACCTGCGGGGGCAGGCCCCGGATGGGACGGCCGCGGCCGTCCACGAGCCCGGTCTGGCGGGCCAGCTGGTCACCGCCGGCGACCACCCGCACCACGTACCGGCTGCCGCGGCGCAGCCCGCCGGGCGCCATGACCACCAGGTCGGAGGAGTGCCCGAAGATCTCCAGGACGTCCTTGCGCAGTCTGCGGGCGGCGATCCCGGTGTCCAGCTCCGCCTCGATCACGATGCGTCCGCTGACCAGGTGCAGTCCGCCCGCGAACCTCAGGATCGCCGAGACCTCCGCCTTGCGGCAGCAGGTCCGGGTGACGGGAAGCCGGGAGATCTCGTCCTTCACCGCTGCCGTCATCGCCATGGGCCGATCCTTCCATGCATACGAAAAATCCGGTCGAACGCGGCCGCCAGCAGTTCCGGATCGTGCCGCGGCCCGTCGGGGGCGGCGACCCGGGCCAGCTCCACCGTGCCCGACAACCGCTCGGCTGCCTGTATGAGGCTGTCGCGGTCGAGCACGGCGGCCTCGTCGGCCAGCACCACGTCGATGGTGAGTTTAGGGGCGTGTCGGGCCAAAACCTCCAAGTGACGCTGCGGAGAAAAGCCCTCGGTCTCACCAGGTTGCGGCGCGAGGTTGAGCGCGAGCACCTTGCGGGCCCGGGTCTCCATGAGCGCGGACACCAGATCGGGCACCAGCAGGTGGGGCATCACGGAGGAGAACCAGGATCCGGGGCCGAGCACCACCCAGTCCGCGTCGAGCACGGACTGCACCGCCTCGGGGACGGCCGGCGGGTCGTGCGGCACCAACTGCACCTCCTGCACCTCACCGGGGGTGAGGGCGACGGTGGCCTGGCCGTGCACGGTCGTGACCTCGTCCGGCTCCGCCGGGTCGTGACCGCGCACCGTGGCCGTGAGCTCCAGCGGCACCGCGGACATGGGCAGCACCCTGCCGTGGGCGCCGAGGAGCCGGCCCACCCACTCCAGGGCCGCCACGGGGTCACCGAGCTGCTCCCACAGCGCCACGATCAGCAGGTTGCCCACGGCGTGGCCGTGCAGCTCGCCCTGGCTGACGAAGCGGTGCTGGACGACCTGGGACCAGGTGCGGCCCCACTCGTCGTCGCCGCACAGCGCGGCCAGCGCCTTGCGCAGGTCGCCGGGCGGCAGCACCCCCATCTCCTGGCGCAGGCGGCCGCTGGAGCCGCCGTCGTCGGCGACCGTGACCACCGCGGTCAGGTCCTGGGTGATGCGCCGCAGAGCCGACAGGGAGGCGGACAGTCCGTGCCCGCCTCCCAATGCCACGACCTTGGGCGTGGCCCCGCTGCGCCCTGCCGACCGGCGCAAGCGCCGCGTCGTCCTGATCACTCGCGCCCCATGTCCCGGTGGACGACCACCGTCTCCACTCCGTCGGCGGACAGTCGCGCGGCCAGGCGCTCGGACATGGCGACGCTGCGGTGCTTGCCACCGGTGCAGCCGACCGCGATGGTCACGTAGCGCTTGCCCTCGCGGCGGTAGCCGGCGTTGACGATGTGCAGCAACTCGGCGTAGCGGTCGAGGAACTCCTTGGCGCCGGGCTGGTTGAACACGTAGGTGGCGACCTCGTCGTTGAGACCGGTGTACGGCCGCAGCTCGGGCACCCAGTGCGGGTTGGGCAGGAAGCGGCAGTCCGCGACCAGGTCGGCGTCGACGGGGAGGCCGTACTTGAAGCCGAAGGACATGACGGTGGCCCGCAGCTCCGGCTCCTCCTCGCCGGCGAACTGGGCGTCCATCTTGGCGCGCAGCTCGTGGACGTTGAGGCTGGAGGTGTCGATCACCAGGTCGGCGTCGCCGCGCAGCTCGCTCAGCAGCTCCCGCTCCTTGGCGATGCCGTCGACGATGCGCCCGTCGCCCTGCAGCGGGTGCGGGCGGCGCACCGACTCGAAACGGCGCACCAGCGTCTCGTCGGAGGCCTCGAGGAAGAGCACCCGGCGCTTGACGCCCTTGGAGTCCAGGTCCGCGAGGGACTCGCGGAGGTTGTCGAAGAAGCGCCGGCCGCGGACGTCCACGACCACGGCGATCCGTGCCACGTTGCCCTGGGAGCGGGCGCCGAGGTCGACCATGGTGGGGATGAGGGCCGGCGGCAGGTTGTCCACGACGAACCAGCCGAGGTCCTCCAGGCACTTGGCCGCGTGACTGCGCCCGGCACCCGACATGCCCGAGATGATCACGAGTTCGGGGATGGCCTCGGCCGCCTCTCCCGCTCCTCCGGTCGTCACCTGTGCTCCGCCTCCGTCGTTCGCGTTCATGAGCTGTGCCCCCGTTCCGTGGGGACGGTCACGGGACCGGCCGTCCCCTCTTCCTCGATGATCTCTCCTGTGGCGGTGTTGACCGCCGGTCCGGCCGGGGCGGCCCCGGCCAGCGCGGCGAGCACGGCCTCGGCGGTGCGCAGGCCGACCCCGGGGACCTCGCAGATCTGCTCGACCGTGGCCGCCCGCAGCCGCTTGAGCGAGCCGAAGTGCTTCAGCAGCGCTTGGCGGCGGCTCTCGCCGAGGCCCGGCACCGCGTCCAGGGCACCGGCCTTCATCGACTTGGAACGCTTGTTGCGCTGGTAGGCGATGGCGAAGCGGTGGGCCTCGTCGCGGACGCGCTGCAGCAGGTACAGGCCCTCGCTGGTGCGCGGGAGGATCACCGGGTCGTCCTCGCCGGGCAGCCAGACCTCCTCCAGGCGCTTGGCGAGGCCGCACACGGCCACGTCCTCCACGCCGAGCTCCTCCAGGGCCCGCTGGGCGGCGGCGACCTGGGGCTGCCCGCCGTCGACGACGACCAGCTGCGGCGGGTAGGCGAACTTGCGCGGCCTGCCCGTGTCCGGGTCGATGGGACCGCCGGCGACCTCGCCGGGGCCCTCCTCGCCACCGTCGCCGTCCCCGTCGACCCACTCGCCGGTCTTCTGCTTCTCCAGCAGGTAGCGGCGGAAGCGCCGGGAGACCACCTCGTGCATCGACCGGACGTCGTCCTGGCCGGCGAAGCTCTTGATCTGGAAGCGGCGGTACTCGCTCTTGCGGGCCAGTCCGTCCTCGAAGACCACCATCGAGGCGACGACGTCGTCGCCCTGGAGGTGGGAGATGTCGAAGCACTCGATGCGCAGCGGCGCCGAGTCCAGGTCCAGGGCCTGCGCGATCTCCTCCAGCGCGCGGGAGCGCGTGGTGAGGTCGGAGGCGCGCCTGGTCTTGTGCAGCACCAGCGCCTGCTGGGCGTTGCGCTGCACGGTGGCCATCAGGTCCTTCTTGTCGCCGCGCTGCGGTATCCGCAGGCTGACCTGGGAGCCGCGGCGCTCGGTGAGCCACTGCTGGACCGGCTCGTACGGGTCGGGCAGCGCGGGCACCAGCACCTCCTTGGGCACCCCCTCGCCCCGCTCCTCGCCGTACAGCTGCTGCAGGGCGTGCTCGACCAGCCCGGCGGTGCCGACCTCCTCGACCCGGTCGGTGACCCAGCCGCGTTGACCGCGCACCCGGCCGCCGCGGACGTGGAAGATCTGGACGGCGGCCTCCAGCTCGTCCTCGGCGACGGCGATCAGGTCGGCGTCGGTGGCGTCGGCGAGGACGACCGCGTTCTTCTCCAGGGCGCGCTTGAGCGCCTCGATGTCGTCCCGGAGCCGGGCCGCCTTCTCGTACTCCATCGCGGCCGCCGCGTCCCTCATCTGCTGCTCCAGGCGGCGCAGGTAGGTGCCGGTGCGGCCGGCCATGAAGTCGCAGAACTCCTCGGCCAGTTCGCGGTGCTCCTCGGCGCTGACCCGGCCGACGCAGGGGGCCGAGCACTTGCCGATGTAACCCAGCAGGCAGGGGCGGCCGATCTGCGCGGAACGCTTGAACACCCCGGAGGAGCAGGTGCGCACGGGGAAGACCCGCAGCAGCAGGTCCACGGTCTCGCGGATCGCCCAGGCGTGCGCGTAGGGGCCGAAGTAGCGCACGCCCTTGCGCTTGGGGCCGCGCATCACCTGGACACGGGGGAACTCCTCGTTCAGGGTGACGGCGAGCGAGGGATAGCTCTTGTCGTCCCGGTACTTCACGTTGAAGCGCGGGTCGAACTCCTTGATCCAGGAGTACTCCAGCTGCAGCGCCTCGACCTCGGTGGTCACCACCGTCCATTCCACGGAGGCGGCGGTGGTGACCATCGTGCGGGTGCGCTGGTGCAGGTTCGCGACGTCCTGGAAGTACGAGGAGAGCCGCTGGCGCAGGCTCTTCGCCTTCCCGACGTAGATCACCCGGCCGTGCTGGTCCCGGAACTTGTACACCCCGGGAGAGTCCGGAATCTGTCCCGGCTTGGGGCGGTAGCTGGAGGGATCGGCCATGCCCCCACCCTACTGATTGACGGTGACATTCCCGCCGTCTCAGGCCCCGGTCACGGCGACGAGCTTGCCCTCCTTGACCTGGACGTCGACCTTGGTCAGCGGCTTGGTCGCCGGGCCGTTGCGGACGGCGCCGGTGGCGGCGTCGAAGACGCTGCCGTGGCAGGGGCAGGACAGGGCGGTGCCCTCGACCTTGTCGCAGGTGCAGCCCTGGTGGGTGCACACGGCGCTGAACGCCTGGTAGCTGCCCTGCGTGGGCTGCGCGACGACTATCTTGGCCTCGCGGTAGAGCTTGGCGCCGCCGACCGGGACCTCGGTGGCCGCGCCCAGCTCGACGGGGCCGTCGGAGACCGTGCTGCCGGAGCCGCCGCAGGCGGTGAGGCCGACCCCGGCGACGCCCACGAGGGCCGCGCCCTTCAGGACGGTACGGCGGCAGGGGGGCAGGTCGGTGATGTCGGCCATGAGGGGCTCCGTTTCGGCACGTAAGGAAAAGAGCTTGAAAGCTGCACCTTACGTGCCGAAACTCTGAGCCGGCTGTCAGGCCTTCGCCGCCGCCCGCTTCCGCGGGGCAGCCCGCTTCTTGGCCGGGACCGGCGGGGCGTCGGAGATCCGCTCGGCGCCCAGGAGGTCCCTGAGGAACTTGCCGGTGTGGCTCGCCCCCACCCCCGCCACCTGCTCGGGAGTGCCCTCGGCGATCACCAGACCGCCGCCGCTGCCGCCCTCGGGGCCCATGTCGATCACCCAGTCGGCCGTCTTGATCACATCGAGGTTGTGCTCGATGACGACCACGGTGTTGCCCTTCTCGACCAGCCCGGAGAGCACCTTGATCAGCTTGCTGATGTCCTCGAAGTGCAGACCCGTGGTCGGCTCGTCCAACACGTAGACCGTGCGGCCGGTGGAGCGCTTCTGCAGCTCGGAGGCGAGCTTCACGCGCTGCGCCTCACCACCGGAAAGGGTCGTCGCGGACTGGCCCAGCCGGACGTAGCCCAGCCCGACCTCGGTGAGGGTGCGCAGGTGACGCGCGATCGTCGGGACGGCCTCGAAGAAGTCCAGCGCCTCGGAGATCGGCATGTCCAGGACCTCGGCGATGGACTTGCCCTTGTAGTGGACCTCCAGGGTCTCCCGGTTGTACCGGGCACCGTGGCAGACCTCGCACGGCACGTAGACGTCCGGGAGGAAGTTCATCTCGATCTTGATGGTGCCGTCGCCGGAGCAGTTCTCGCAGCGGCCGCCCTTGACGTTGAAGGAGAAGCGGCCCGGCAGGTAGCCGCGCACCTTCGCCTCCATCGTCTCCGCGAAGAGCCTGCGGACGTGGTCGAAGACGCCGGTGTACGTGGCCGGGTTGGACCGCGGGGTGCGGCCGATCGGCGACTGGTCGACATGGACCACCTTGTCGACCAGGTCGTCCCCGTCGACCCGGGTGTGCCGGCCCGGGACGCCCCGGGCGCCGTTCAGCTCACGGGCCAGGTGGGTGTAGAGGATGTCGTTGACCAGGGTGGACTTCCCGGAGCCGGAGACCCCGGTGACGGCCGTGAAGACACCCAGCGGGAAGGACACGTCGATGTCCCGCAGGTTGTTCTCCCGGGCGCCGTGCACGGTCAGCCGGCGCTCCCCGTCGACCGGGCGGCGCATGTCCGGGATCGGGATCTGGCGCTTGCCCGCCAGGTACTGACCGGTCAGCGACTCCTTGTTGCGCAGCAGGTCCTTGAGCGAACCGCTGTGCACCACCTTGCCGCCGTGCTCACCCGCACCCGGGCCGATGTCCACCACCCAGTCGGAGGTCTTGATGGTGTCCTCGTCGTGCTCCACCACGATCAGGGTGTTGCCGAGGTCGCGCAGCCGCACCAGGGTCTCGATGAGCCGGTGGTTGTCGCGCTGGTGGAGGCCGATGGACGGCTCGTCCAGCACGTAGAGCACGCCCACCAGGCCCGAGCCGATCTGCGTGGCCAGCCGGATGCGCTGGGCCTCGCCGCCGGAGAGGGTGCCGGCCGCGCGGTTGAGCGAGAGGTAGTCCAGGCCGACGTCGACCAGGAAGCGCAGCCGCTCGTTGACCTCCTTGAGCACCCGCTCGGCGATGGTCTTCTCGCGCGCGCTCAGCTTCATGCCGCGCAGGAACTCCGCGCAGTCGCTGATGGACATCGCGGCGACCTCGGCGATGGACCTCCCCTGGACGGTGACCGCCAGCACGATCGGCTTGAGGCGGGTCCCCTCACAGGTCGGGCAGGGCACCTCGCGCATGTACCCCTCGAAGCGCTCGCGGCTGGAGTCGCTCTCGGACTCCGCGTGCCGGCGCCGGACGAAGGGGATCGCGCCCTCGAAGGAGGTGGTGTAGGAACGCTCGCGCCCGTAACGGTTGCGGTAGCGCACCGCGATCTGCGTCTTGTGGCCGTTGAGCAGGGCCTTCTTCGCCCGCTGCGGCAGCCCCGCCCAGGGGATGTCGGTGCGGAAGCCCAGCTCGTCGGCGAGCGCGCCGACCAGGCGCTGGAAGTAGTCCCGGGTGTGGCCGAGCGACCAGGGGGCGATGGCGCCCTCGTCGAGGGACTTGTCCTCGTCGGGGACGATGAGCTCCGGGTCGACCTCCATGCGGGTGCCGATGCCGGTGCACTCGGGGCAGGCGCCGAAGGGCGAGTTGAAGGAGAAGGAGCGCGGCTCCAGCTCCTCGAAGGACAGGTCGTCGTACGGGCAGTACAGGTGCTCGGAGAACATCCGCTCGCGCTGCGGGTCGTCCTCGGGGAGGTCGACGAAGTCCAGGATCACCATGCCGCCGGAGAGGCCCAGGGCGGTCTCGACCGAGTCGGTCAGCCGGCGCTTGGCGCTCTCCTTGACGGTGAGGCGGTCGATGACCACCTCGATGGTGTGCTTCTCCTGCTTCTTCAGCTTCGGCGGGTCGGTCAGCTGGACGGTCGCGCCGTCCACCCGGGCCCGGCTGTAGCCCTTGGTCTGCAGGTCGGCGAAGAGGTCGGCGAACTCGCCCTTGCGCTCGCGCACCAGCGGCGAGAGCACCTGGAAGCGGGACCCCTCCTCCAGCTCCAGCACCCGGTCCACGATCGCCTGGGGCGACTGCCGGGAGATGGGCCTGCCGCACTCGGGGCAGTGCGGCTTGCCGATGCGGGCGAAGAGCAGACGGAGGTAGTCGTAGACCTCGGTGATCGTGCCGACCGTCGAGCGCGGGTTGCGCGAGGTGGACTTCTGGTCGATCGAGACCGCGGGCGACAGGCCCTCGATGAAGTCGACGTCCGGCTTGTCCATCTGGCCCAGGAACTGCCGTGCGTAGGAGGAGAGCGACTCCACGTAACGACGCTGGCCCTCGGCGAAGATCGTGTCGAACGCCAGGGAGGACTTACCCGACCCGGAGAGGCCGGTGAACACGATGAGCGAGTCCCGTGGCAGGTCGAGCGAGACGTTCTTCAGATTGTGCTCGCGAGCGCCACGGACGGTGAGACGATCGGCCACGCCAGTGCGCACCTTTCAAAAGACAGACAAGGGGACAGCACCCCCAGACAGCCTAAACGGGGCGCCGACGAGTTTTCTTCCGGTTACGTTGACAGCGAGCCTATAGCACGCACATTCGATTTCCGGCATCGGTGCGGCAGCTTCACCCGAATGAGTGTCCCGCGCTAGCGTCTCCGTGGAGACGTCGATCGGTCCGACCAGGAGGCTCCGTGTCTGTCCAACGACCCGACCCCGACCACGATGCGGCCGAACTCCGAGAGGCCACCGAACGACTGATCGAGACCGTGGCCGCCATGCCCCCGGCGTGCGTCGCCGAGCCGTCGCGGCTGCCGGGCTGGACCCGCGGCCACGTGCTGGCCCACCTGGCGCGCAACGCCGACTCCCTGGTGAACCTGATGATCTGGGCGCGCACCGGCGAGGAGACCCCGCAGTACGAGAGCACCGACGGCCGCAACAAGGACATCGAGGAGGGTGCCGGCCGCACGCTCGCGGAGCACCTCGACGACCTGCGCGTCTCCGCGGACAGGCTGGCCCTGGCCATCGAGGAGCTCCCGCCCCAGAACTGGGCCGCGCAGGTCGTCATGCGCTCCGGCCGGGTGGTCGCCGCGGCCGAGATCCCGTACCTCCGGCTCATGGAGATCTACTTCCACCACGTCGACCTCGGCCTGGAGTACACCTGCGCGCACCTCCCCGGGGACTTCGCGGCACGGGAGCTCGGCGCCATCATCGACGACCTGTCCGGCCACGAGGGCGTCGCCGCCGTCCGCATCCACGACACCGACAGCGGCGAGAAGTGGGTGATCGGCGCCGCGAACGAGCCCGAACTCACCGTCGGCGGGCCGCGGCACGCCCTGCTCGCCTGGGTCAGCGGCCGCTCCGACGGCGAGGGCCTGACCGCCCTGCCCGACGTACCCCTGCCGGTGCTGCCGCCACTAGGCTGACGCCATGACGTACAGCGGCGAGGTCACGGTCGGGGGCGCGCCCGACGTGCACGAACTCAAGGACCTCATCATCACCAAGGTCGCGGTCGGCCCCATGGACAACAACGCGTACGTGCTGCGCTGCCGCGCCACCGACGAGCAGCTGCTCGTCGACGCGGCGAACGACGCGCACACGCTCGTGGAGGTCGCCGGCAACGACGGTCTCGCGTCCGTCGTCACCACGCACCGGCACGCAGACCACTGGCAGGCGCTGCAGGCCGTGGTCGACGCGACCGGTGCCCGTACCTACGCGGGCCGCCACGACGCCGAGGGGATCCCCGTCCCCACCGACGTGCCGGTCGAGGACGGCGACCGGATCCGGGTCGGCCGGGTCGAGCTCACCGCCCGGCACCTGGTGGGCCACACGCCCGGCAGCATCGTCCTGATCTACGACGACCCCCACGGGCACCCGCACATCTTCACGGGGGACTGCCTCTTCCCCGGCGGCGTGGGCAACACGCACAACAACCCGGACCACTTCACGAGCCTGTTCGAGGGGGTCAAGGCCAAGCTCTTCGACCGGCTCCCGGACGAGACCTGGGTCTACCCCGGCCACGGCAAGGACACCACGCTCGGCGACGAGCGCCCCCACCTCGACGAATGGCGCGAGCGGGGCTGGTAGCGGCTCCGTGGCGGCGCCCCCTGCGGCGCCGCCACCCCCGCGCACGTGCGTCGTTGGACCCACGTGCGCACCTCCCCCTCCCCCTCCATGGCCCGGATCGCCGCCGCGTCGGCGGCCGGGACCGCGATCGAGTTCTACGACTTCTTCGCCTACGGCACCGCGGCCGCCCTCGTCCTCGGACCGCTGTTCTTCCCCGACGCCTCGGCTCTCGCGGGCACCCTCGCCGCCTTCGGCACCTTCGCGGTGGGCTTCGTCGCCCGCCCGCTCGGCTCGGTCCTCTTCGGCCACATCGGCGACCGCGTCGGACGGCGCCCCGTGCTGATCGGCTCCCTGCTGCTGACCGGGCTGGCGACCACCGCCGTCGGCTGCGTCCCCGCTCACGCCTCGATCGGCACGGCCGCGCCCGTGCTGCTGGTGGCCCTGCGTTTCCTGCAGGGTCTGGGGCTGGGCGGCGAGTGGGGCGGGGCGGTGCTGCTCGTCGCGGAGCACGCGCCGGGGCGGCGCCGCGGACTGTGGACGAGCCTGCCGCAGACCGGTCCCGCGGTGGGCTTCCTGCTGGCGAACGGGATCGTGCTCGCCCTGTCCGCGGGGCTGAGCGACGCGGCCTTCCGCTCCTGGGGCTGGCGGGTGCCGTTCTGGGTGGCGGGCGTGCTGGCGCTGGCCGGGCTGGCGCTGCGGGCGGCGCTGCCGGAGACCCCCGCGTTCGCGGCGGCCGCGGGGCGCGGGGACCTGGCCCGGGTGCCCGTCTCTGAGCTGCTGCGCGAGCACGGGCGCCTGGTGCTGCTCACGGCGGGCGCCATGGCGTGCGGCTACGCCGTCTTCTACACGGTGACCACCTGGTCGCTGGCGTACGCCACGGAGCACCTCGGCATGGACCGCACGGTCGTGCTGGGCTGCGTCCTGGTGGCCGTCCTGGTCAAGGGGGCCCTGACCCCGCTGGCGGGACTGCTCGGCGACCGCTTCGGACGCCGGCGGATGGCACTGGCCGGTACGGCGGCGATGGGCGTGGTGATCTTCCCTTACGCCGGACTGCTCGCGAGCGGCTCGCCGGTGGCGATCACCGTGGGGTCCGCCGCGGAGCTGCTCGCCTTCATCACGGTCTTCGCCGTCGTGGGCGCGTACCTCCCGGAGCTGTACGCACCCCGGGTGCGCTGCACGGGCGCCGCCCTGGGCTACAACCTCGGCGGTGTCCTGGGCGGCGCGCTGACCCCGGTCGTGGCGACCCGGCTGGCGGCGGGCTCCGGCACGCCCTGGCCGGTGGCGGCGTACGTCGCGGGGGTCGCGCTGCTCAGCCTCGGCTGCTTCGCGGCGCTGCCGGAGACCCGGGGCGAGGCCGCCGCGGACGCGACGGCGGGGTGCGCGGCGGTCCGCGCACCCCGTCCGGGCTGAGGAGCCGTGGGTCAGGCGTCGATGTGCTCCTCGTCGCGCTTGTCCGCGGCCGCCTGCTTCTTCGACGCCATGAGGCTGGTGACCGTGGTGACGGCGAGGACCACGACGATGAAGCCGAGGGAGAACGGGATGCTGATCTCGGGGACGTGGACCCCCGCCTCGTGCAGGGCGTGGAGCACGAGCTTCACGCCGATGAAGCCGAGGATGATCGACAGCCCGTAGGAGAGGTGGACCAGCTTCTTCAGCAGACCGCCGATGAGGAAGTACAGCTGCCGCAGGCCCATCAGCGCGAAGGCGTTGGCGGTGAAGACGATGTACGGGTCCTGGGTCAGGCCGAAGATCGCCGGGATGGAGTCCAGCGCGAACAGGACGTCGGTGGTGCCGATCGCGAGCATGACCACCAGCATCGGGGTCATGATCCGCTTGCCGTTCTGCTGAATGAAGAGCTTGGTGCCGTGGTAGCGGTCGGCGACGCCGAAGCGGCGCTCGGCGGCCTTGAGCAGCCGGTTCTCCTCGAACTCCTCGTCGTGCTCCTCGGCGCGGGCCTCCTGGACCAGCTTCCACGCGGTCCAGATGAGGAAGGCGCCGAAGATGAAGAAGACCCAGGAGAAGCTGGCGATGATGGCGGCGCCGGCGGCGATGAAGGCCGCTCGCAGGACGAGCGCGATGAGCACGCCGAAGAGCAGCACGCGCTGCTGGTACTGGGACGGCACCGCGAACTTCGCCATGATCAGGACGAAGACGAAGAGGTTGTCGACGCTGAGCGACTTCTCGGTGATGTAGCCGGCGAAGAACTCGCCCGCGGGCTGGCCGCCGGCGAAGAACAGCAGGCCGAGCCCGAACAGGGCGGCCAGGACGATCCAGACGACGGTCCAGGTCCCGGCTTCCTTGACGGACACCTCATGGGGCTTGCGCCCGATGAAGAAGTCGGCGGCGATCAGGGCGCACAGACCGGCGATGGTCAGCACCCACAGGGTCAGGGATACATCCACGCGATGCCTCCGGCAGATGGGCTGGCAATTGTCAGCGTTGTCGCTGCCGGAGGTCTCTTCCACCCGGGCCGTCAGGCCGGGGCCGGTGTCCCGGGGCCGTTCCGGCCCGTGATGACGGGATGCACCGCAATCAGGGAGTACTCCCCTCCGCGTAAAGAAGAGTACATGAAATCCCAAGGAAAGGTAAAGAGAGTAAAGTGATGGTCAATCAGGAGGGTGTACCGGGGTCCCGTGGGACCGGTCGGCCGGTCAGTGGCGGCCCGGGTCGTAGGTCCGGCGCGCGGCGGCCACCTGGCGCAGCACCTGCGACAGGACCGCGCTGCCGGCCGGGGCCAGCAGCGGTTCGTACGTCCAGGCGTGGCCCACCCAGGGGTCCGCGAGGTGGTCGTCGGGCTGCGGGGTCAGCCGCAGCATGGAGCGCCACAGCGGGTCGAGGAGCGGACCGTACTCGCGGGCGTCCTCGCGGTCGGCGACCAGGACCAGGTGGACGCCGACCTGCGGGCCTTCGTCGGCGAGGTAGCGCAGCTGGTTGACCGTGCGGTCGTCGAAGCCGTACGGGAAGTCGTTGACGACCAGCACCTGGCGGGCCGGGTCGACGCCCGGGGGGACCTCGAAGGGGACGTCGGCGCGCAGGGCCATCTGCACCAGGTCGACCCGCTCGGTGAGCCGGGCGAGCAGGGCCGCCACCCCGGCGGCGCCGGTGGCGGGCGGCTCGCGCAGCGCGCCGGAGTCCGTGAACGGCGCCAGCGCCGTCCCGGCGGAGCCCGCCGGGTCGATGACGTGGACGGCGCACTCGCCCGCCGGATGGGAGGCCAGCAGGCGGGCGGCGAGCGCCACGGCCACGTCCACGGCACGGCGGCGGTCCTGGGCGCTGTCCACCCACAGACCGCGCTCCAGCGGCAGCCGTACCAGCAGGGGGACGCGCAGCTCCGGGCGCTCGGGCAGGTGGAGGTCGCCGAGCCGGACCGCCATCGGCGGCTCGGCGGGGGCGCGGTAGCCGTGCCAGACCGGGCTCTCCCAGCCCGCGTAGGGCGGCGGCAGGGCGGGCTCGACCACCTCGGCCTCGGCGGTGAGCTGGGCCAGGTCGCGGTCGAGCACGGTACGCGCCCGGTCCACCAGTTCGGCCTGGCGGGCCCTGGCCTGGTCGCGGGCGGCCTCGGCGGCGGGGCCGACCCGGGTGCGCGGGTCGGCGAGGAGCGTGTCCAGCTCCTGGTCGAGCCGGGACTCGGCGAAGTCGACGGCGCTGCGGTACGCCGCGATGGTGCGGGCCAGGTCCTCGAACATGCCCCAGACCTGGTTGTAGAGCCGTTCCTCCATGCTCCAGCCCGCGGCGTCACCCGCGACGGGCGCGGAGGCCGGGGGCACCGCGTGCGGCACGGAGTCCGCGCCCGTCGCGGGTGACGCCGCGGGCTGGAGCAT